>NZ_CAXUNQ010000004.1:0-211816 GCF_964252615.1 uncultured Bradyrhizobium sp. | reverse complement strand
CGTGACGTTCGCGAGCGCCCCTGTAGTGGGGCAGGACACGATCAGCATAAGCGAGCTTGGAGAGGTGGGGATAGGTATACATTCACAAGTGCGTGAACGCCGCTTTGAGCTTCGCAGGGCGGATCAGCGTCTCGGGTCAGGCATGCGCATGCGGGCGTATAATTTCGTGGTCCCTACTCTGCGAAGCGCCATGAAGAATGCCGCTCGCATCCGGGACACAAGTTCATACCGCCGCCTTTGCGTCCGCCATGAACGCGCGCCAGCCGCCGAAATGGGAAATGTCGCGTGCGCCATCGATGGCCGCGGGCTCCACCAGAAAACCCTTAACGCCCGACCCATCGGCCAGTCGGATCGTTCCGATTGACAGCGGTGCTGGAATTGCGGCGACAAATTTGCCGAACGATGCCGCGGACAGCGTCCACACCTCAAGCTGGATCGACGATCCGGTGCCGGCTTTGACGCGAAGCAGGCCGGGTTTCGGCGGGGTGGTGCCCTTCAGCGCATAGAGCTTGTAATCCGGCGTGGTGGTGGTGGCTTCCAGCAAGCGTCCACCCAGCGCCTTCAACTCGCCATTGAGCGCCATGCCGGACAGGTGCGCGCCGACCACAGCGAGGGCAATCTCGTCTCCGCTCGGTCCCGCCGGCAATGCCGCCAGCGGCGGCTGTTGCAGATTTCGTCCGCCCATCGTGAGGCGGGTATCGGCATGGAATACGCGGCCGATACTTGCAAGCTGCGCGTCATGTCCGGCCGGCGCCAACAACGTAATGCCGAACGGGATGTCATCTGACCGAATCGACGCGGGCAGTGCCAGGGCGCAGAGATCGAGCAGGTTGACGAAATTGGTATAGGTGCCGAGCCGGCTGTTGAGTTCGATCGGATTGGCCAGCACCTGTGCGCTCGAGTAAGCGGTGGGGGCGGTCGGCAGCACCAGGGCGTCGATATTGGCCAGGGCACGCCCGGCAATGCGGCGCAGCGCCTGCAGCCGGTACAGCGCTGCGAAGGTATCCGCGGCCGTCAGGCGCGAACCGGCCGCCGTGATCTCGCGCGTGACCGGATGAATGGAATCGGGCGACGAGGCCAACAGATCGCGGATCACGAGATAACGTTCGGCGACCCACGGGCCTTCGTAGAGCAGCCGGGCTGTTTCGTAGAACGGTTCGAGATCGCATTCGACCAGCGTTGCGCCCAGCGCAGTCCATCGCGCCATCGCGTCGCCATAGGCCGTCTCCGCGGCCCGGTCGCCGAAGAAAATCAATTGCCCGTTGCGTGGCACGCCGAGCCTGAGCTGGCCCGGGAATGCGGGCATGGCCGCCAGCGGCCGGTCGCGCGAGAACGGATCGGCGCCGTCCGGTCCGGCCGTTGCCGCCAAAGCCGTCATCGCATCGTCGACGGTGAGCGAGAAGATCGACACGCAATCCAGCGTGCGGCAGGCCGGCACCACGCCCGCGGTCGAGATCAGTCCGAGGCTCGGTTTCAGTCCGACGATGTTGTTGAACATCGCCGGTATGCGGCCGGAGCCGGCGGTGTCGGTGCCGAGCGCCAGCGGCACGAGGCCGGCGGACACGGCTACCGCCGATCCGGAGCTCGATCCGCCGGGAATGAGATCGCCGCGCATCGGATTGTTCGGAATGCCGTAGGGCGAGCGCACGCCGACAAGGCCGGTGGCGAACTGGTCGAGATTGGTCTTGCCAATGACGATGGCGCCGGCCGCGCGCAGCCGCGCGACCGACGTCGCGTCGCGGGCCGGTGAATAGGCAAAGACCGGACAGGCGGCGGTGGTGGGCAGGCCAAGGACGTCGATGTTGTCCTTTACCGCGAACGGCACGCCGTACAGCGGAAGCTGTGCCGCATCCTTTCGCGTCAGCGCCTCGGCTTCGGCCAGCGCGTCGGCCTCATCGCGCAGACTGATGAAGATCGCAGGGTCGTTGTGATCGCGAATGCGCTGGTAGCTGCGCGCCACGGTCCGTACCGGCGATACCGTGCCTGCGCGGTGCGCTGCGACCATCGCGGCGATGGTTTCCGTCACCACGCCGCCCGGTCCCGATTCGCGCGCGCCTGCGGCTGGCTTGGTGTCCGGACCTTATTCGGCGGGTACTGCAAGGGGAGGCTCCGGGTGCGCGACGGAAAGGCTGCCGGCGCCGAACTTTTCGACTGCGAGAAATCCGGCTGCCACAACAGCATAAGCCAGCGCCACACCGGGCGTCACGCCCAATCCGCCGCCGATGCCGACCGCCTCGCCATGCATGAAGCCGAAATAGGTCATGACCGCGCCGGCCAATGCGAAGGCGGAAGCCTTCAGGAAGTCGCGCTCGATGACGAAGACGCCGATCGCGCCGAGTATAAGGCCGGCCAGGATCGAACCGCCGCCCATTACTTCCAGCCCGTGATAGAGCACGCCCTGCTGCGGCAGCGAGGCGATCGCCGCGGTCTTGACCGCGCCGACCTTGTCGGGAGCCAGCGCGCCAACCGCCTGGGCTGCGCTGAGGGCCGCTCCGAGCATGGTGTCGATCTGGAGCTTGGCCCACGCCGCAAGGTGCGGAGTCAAGGCCAGCACGATGGCCGGGGCGTGCTTGATCGGCGTGGTCTGGAACGCCTGTGCGCCGATCAGCATGCCGATGTACAAAAGGATCGGCGAAATCGCCACCACCGGCACCAGCGCCAGCAGGACAGAGATAATGCCGAACCAGGACAGCACGACCACCATGACGCCGGTTGCGGCCGAATAGCCGATCCGGCCGCCCATCGCTTTCCATCCGGGATGGCCGATATAGACGGCGTTGATGAAGGGATTGCCCATCAGGCAGCCGATCAGGCTGACGACACCGTCGGCAGTCAGCACGCGCGTGGTCGGATATTCGTCCCCCGCAGCCTCGGCGCTTTCGACGTTGTCCATCGCCTCGACCAGATCGTAAATGCCGAACGGTATCGCCGTCACCAGGATGATTCCGAGGAATTCGAAGCCGGAGAACACCTGGCCGATGGCCGGAATCGGCACCGAGAAGCCGAAGCTGGCGAAGGCGTCGCCGACGCCCTTGAGGCTCAATCCCCCGAGCCCAAGGCCGAACAGGTTCGATCCCCAGGCGATGATCATGCCGACCGCGATGGCGACAAGGCCGGCGGGAATGTTCCTGGGATATTTCACGCCGCCAAACCAGCTCGCCAGGATGATGGCGAAGCAGACGAGCCCGATCTGCGGCGTCATGTACATTTCCAGCGCCGGGCGCATCGAGATGAAGGTCACGGAGACGCCGGCCAGGGTTCCAAGCAAGGCCGCGCGCGGGGTGATTTGCCGGATGTACGGCGCGATGAAGCCGCCGATCATCAGGATAAAACTCTGGAAGAACACCCAGACCAGACCAGCGGACCAGCCCTTCATTGGATCGCCGGTCCGAATCGTGATCGGCAGCATGATTACGAAGGTGACGATGAACATATGCGGCACGCTGACGCCCGACGGCAGCGCGCAGACGTCGGTGCGGCCGGTCTTCTGCGCGAGGCGATAGGCGAGCCAGGCATAGTAGAAGGTGGAGAGGCACATCATCAGGCCGAGAGCTGGGAGGATGCGGCCGAACACGAGGCTGTCCGGCATTTTCAGCACGAACCGCAGCAGCCCGGTCAGCACCAGCATGTTGACAAGGATGTTGGTACCGAAGCCGAAGAAAGCGTTCCAGTCGCCCGGCGTCCATAGCACCGGTTTGAAATCGATTGTTCGGGCAGTATCGGTCATGCTCGTGCTCATCGCGCCCCTCCCGCTGCTGAAATGCTGGAAACTTTCGGTCTCATCGCCTCAAGAACCGCGGCGGAGTCGCTGACCCAGCCGAAAATACCGCCCTGGGCCTTGATCATCTGCAGGCCCATCTCGTGGAATTCGGGGAAATAGGATGCGCAGCCATCGGCCAGCACCACGCAGCGGTAGCCGCGATCGTTCGCCTCGCGCACGGTGGTGTTGACGCAGACCTCGGTGGTGACGCCGCACACCAGCAAATTCTCGATGCCGTATTGCCGAAGAACGTCACCGAGATCGGTCGCGTAGAACGCGCCCTTGCCCGGCTTGTCGATGACGATCTCGCCGTCCCGCGGATAAAGCGCTGGAATGATGTCGTGGCCGGCTTCGCCGCGGATCAGGATCCGCCCCATCGGGCCGGGATCGCCGATGCGCAGGGAAGGCGCACCGCGTTCCACCTTGGCTGGCGGCGCGTCGGACAGGTCCGGCAGATGGCCTTCGCGGGTGTGCACGATCAGCATTCCGCTGTCGCGCGCCGCATTCAGCACGGCCGCAATCGGCTTCACTGCGCGCGCAAGCTGCGAGACATCGTTGCCCAGGGTTTCGCCGAAGCCGCCGGGCTCCATGAAGTCGCGCTGCATATCGATGATCAAAAGCGCCGTGGTCGACCAGTCCAAGTCGATAGGCCCGGGCTCCGCGGCCACCGTGCCGCTGCTGGCGGGATATTTTTCGCTCGCCATCTTCAACCCTCGCCGCCAGAGAATCCTCGGGGGCGAACTAAGCAACTCCTATGCCATTGTGTACAACAGTGACGGATGCCACGTCCTTCAGGAATCCGCTATCGTTCTCAAACGGTTGTCGAGTTCGCTGCCGGCTGCTTATTCTTTATTCGCAGCTTTTGCAGAGGGCATTTGCTTATTAGCTAAGCGCGCAGCAATCATGCGTATGATTGCGCACGGATTTGCAGCGCGTTGCCGGCGCATGTTTTTCCGGCGTAGATCAGACGCGTGCCTGCGCAAGAGGGCTGGGGGGAATGCCGATATGTATGGAGCCGCCGGTCGCCGCGATGATCCGGAAACGCTGTTTGCGGCGCCTGCCGTTGTGGCTGAGCGGTACCCCGACGGCAGCATCCGGTTGAAATCGACGACACCGCTGCAGCCCGCCGCGCGCTGCGTCGGCGACTGGCTGGAGCATTGGGCGCGGCAGACTCCCGACCGCATTTTTCTCGGCGAGCGTTCGGGTGTCGATGCGCCGTGGACCACCGTCACTTACGGCGAGGCGCTGCGGCAGGTGCGCAGCACCGGCGCGTGGATCCTCTCGCAGCGCATGAGCGCCGATCGTCCGCTGGCGGTACTCTCCGACAACAGCATCGAGCACGCGCTGTTGGCGCTTGGGGCGATGCATGTCGGCGTCCCGGTGGCCGCCATCTCTCCCGCCTATTCGCTGATGTCGAAGGATTTCGACAAGCTGAAAAGCATGATCGCGCTGCTCGATCCCGGCGCGATCTATGTGTCCAGCCTCAAGACGTTCGCGCCGGCGCTGGCGGCGATCGAGCCGCTGCATGCTGCGGCAATCGTCAGCCGGGACGCGGACGGCAAACACGCGATTTCGTTCGGTGCAATCGGGACGGCACCTGAAACCGACGCCGTCGCAAGGTCGTTCGCGGCCCTTACGCCTGACACCATTGCAAAATTCCTGTTCACCTCGGGTTCGACCGGGACGCCGAAAGCGGTGATCAATACTCAGCGCATGCTGACATCGAGCCAGCAGGCCAAGGCGCAGACCTGGTCTTTTCTGGAGCACGCGCAGGGCGACCTGGTGATTCTCGACTGGCTGCCGTGGAGCCATACGTTCGGCGCCAATCACAATTTCAACCTGGTGCTGCGCAACGGCGGCACGCTGTATATCGACGGCGGCAAGCCGGTGCCTGGGCTGTTCGCGACGTCGCTTGCCAATATGCGCAGTGTGATGCCGACGGTGTATTTCAACGTGCCGCGCGGCTTCGACATGCTGATCGCGGCGCTGCGCGACGACGAGGATCTGCGCCGCCGTTTTTTCACTGAGGTGAAATTCGCGTTCTACGCCGGCGCGGCGCTGCCGCAGAATCTGTGGGATGCACTGGCGGATCTGTCGATCGGGACCGTAGGCCGCGCCATGCCGATGGTGTCGGCATGGGGTTCGACCGAAACCTCGCCGCTGGCGACGGACTGCCACTTTCAGGCCGAGCGATCCGGCAATATCGGCGTGCCGATCCCCGGTACCGAGCTGAAGCTGGTGCGGTCAGGCGACAAGCTCGAAGTGCGCGTGCGCGGACCCAATGTCACGCCGGGCTACTGGAAGGCGCCCGGCCTCACGGCTACGGCGTTCGATGCCGACGGCTTCTATCTGATCGGCGACGCCGTGACCTTCGCCGATCCCGATCGCCCCGAGCGCGGACTGTTTTTCGACGGCCGGGTCACCGAGGATTTCAAACTCAATTCGGGCACCTGGGTCAGCGTCGGCACGCTGCGCGTTGCGGGAATTGCCGCGCTGGCGCCGTTGGCGCAGGACATTGTCGTCACCGGCCATGGCGGCGACCATGTGCGCTTCCTGGTATTTCCTGACGTTGCGGCATGCCGCGCCCATGCGGGGCTGGCGGATGATGCCGGCGTCAACGAGGTGATTGGCAGCGAACAGGTCCGCACCGCGATCGCGCAGGGATTGGCGCGGCTGAAAGCGCGGGGCGCCGGGTCGTCCACCCACGCGACGCGGGCGCTGTTGTTGTCCGAACCCGCTTCCGTGGACGGCGGCGAGATCACCGACAAGGGTTATATCAACCAGCGAGCGGTATTGACCCGCCGCGCGGCGGCGGTGGCGATGCTGGAGGATGATGCGTGCGCGGAATGGATCGGCTGTCCCGCGTGAGACAGAAATCAAAATCAAATACAAAACGATCAAGAGAGAGACGAGATGAGAAGTGTGGGGGCGGCCGAGATGGGTGCATATGGCAGGGCTCGTCCCGGCCATCCACGTCTGTGCCCCAAAGGAAGACGTGGATGCCCGGCACAAAGCCCAGCAATGACGGCGAGATGTGTGCATCCAGTAGGGTCAAGCCCGGCAGTGATGTGCGCATACGGCAAGGTCAAGCCCGCCATGACAATCTCTACGGCCAATAGTTGCTCACCTTGGCGCGGCCCTGCGTGATCAGGCGCGCGCCGCGCTGCTGGCGGGTGTAGATCCACAGCCAGCTGATGGCGACGGCCAGCCGGTTGCGCAGGCCGATCAGGAAGTAGATATGGGCGACACCCCAGATCCACCACGCCAGCGCACCGCGCAGTTTGATCCGGCCAAAATCGATCACCGCCGACCGCTTGCCGATCTGCGCCAGATTGCCGGCGTGCCGGTACACGAAGGGCACATTTTTTTCGCCGCGCAGCCGTGCCCTGATGGTTTGGGCAACATAGCGTCCTTGCTGCTTGGCCGCCGGTGCGATGCCGGGAACTGGGCTGCCGCCGGGGCCGGCGATTGTGACGGTGTCGCCGATGGCGAAGACATCAGGATGACCGGGAACGGTAAGGTCGGGAAGTACCGAGACGCGCCCCGCGCGGTCGGCCGGTGCACCCAGCCACTCCGCCGCGGGGGATGCGCGAACGCCGGCAGCCCAGATGATGGTCTTGGCTTCGAGCTTCCTGCCGCCAAAGACGACGCCATCGGCGGTGCATTCGGTGACGGGCTGTCCGAACGCGACTTCGACGCCGAGGTCTTCCAGCGAGCGCAGGGCATAGGTCGACAGCTCGTCGGCGAAGCCGGCCAGCACGCGAGGGCCGGCTTCGATCAGAACGACGCGCGCCTTGCGGGTATCGATGTTGCGGAAGTCCGGCGGCAGCGTGTCGTGTGCGAGCTCGGCAATGGTACCGGCGAGCTCCACGCCGGTCGGACCGGCGCCGATGATGACGAAAGTGAGCAAAGCGGCGCGCCGCGCCAGGTCGCTTTCGCGCTCGGCGTCCTCGAATGCGATCAGGATGCGGCGCCGCAGCGTGGTGGCGTCTTCCAGAGTCTTGAGGCCCGGAGCGAACGGCTCCCATTCGTCATGGCCGAAATAGGCGTGGCGGGCGCCGGTGGCGACCACCAGCGTGTCATAGGGCAGGGTGTCGCCGCCGTCGATCAGCACGCGGCGAGCGGTGGTATCCACGCCGGTCACGGTCGCGAGCAGGGTCGTGACGTCGGGGCGTCCGCGCAGCAGATAGCGGATCGGCCAGGCGATCTCCGAGGTTGCAAGCGCCGCGGTGGCGACCTGATAAAGCAACGGCTGGAACAGATGATGGTTGCGGCGGTCGACCAGGGTGATCGAGACCGGTGCGCCGGCGAGCCGGTACACGGTCTCAAGCCCGCCAAAACCGGCGCCGACGATCACGATGCGATGGGACGCCGGCGCGCTCTCGGTGGTCATCTGGCAGGCCCTCCGATGTTCGATTTGTATGTAGCGCTTTGCGAGTGGCGCTCCAAGGGCGTCGAAATGCAGCACCGGTCGGCAGTTATTTTCCACAACCGAACCTTGCCGGGCTTCCGGACGTCTGGCAAAGCGACCCGTGCAACCGAATTTGCGCGGCGCAGTTAATACCATGCGGCTGCATCAGAAGGAGTCGGACATGACCGCAAGTGAAGTCCCGCATCCGCCGATCGTTTCGCGCCAGCAGTGGCTCGCCGAACGTAAAAAGCTTCTGGCGCAGGAGAAGGAGCTCACCGAACAATACGATCGTGTCAATGCCGTGCGGCGGCGGCTGCCGATGGTGAAGATCGAGAAGAATTATCTGTTCGAGACGCCGGGCGGCGAACAGAGTCTCAAGGATCTGTTCGAAGGCCGCCGGCAGCTTATCGTCTATCACTTCATGTTCGATCCGGCGTGGGAGAAAGGCTGCCTGGGCTGCACCAGTTATGCGAACGCCATCGGCGATCTGTCGAGGCTGGACACGTGCGACACCACCTTCGTGATGGTCTCGCGCGCGCCCTTGGTCAAGCTCGAGGCCACCAAGGAGCGGCAGGGATGGCCCTTCACCTGGGTGTCGTCGTTCGGCAGCGATTTCAATTACGATTTTCACGTCACCAATGACGAGCAGGTGGCGCCGATCGAATACAATTATCGCAACAAGGCCGAGCTCGAGGCAGCCAAGGTCCCCAATGCGATCACCGGCGAGGAGCATGGCCTCAGCGTGTTCTTCAGCATCGGCGATGACGTCTTCCACACCTATTCGACCTATGCGCGCGGCACCGAAGCGCTCACCGACGCCCGCGCGCTGCTCGATATGACGCCTTATGGCCGGCAGCAGGAATTTGAAGACTCGCCGCCGGGCTGGCCGCAGAAGCCGACCTATGGCTAGCGGCGCATGTGTCCCGGCGCGATCAGCGCGCTCGGGTTGGGTAGCCTGACATAAAGTCGCAGTAACTCCGAAACCTGAATTATAATTCTTGCAAATCGCTGTTTGTCCGAATTATGATGCATAGTTCTTTACGGGCCATCTGAGGGAAGCCGAAGGTCGTGCTTGCCGTCGGCCTTCGAGTTCGCAAAAAACACATCACCAAAACAATAAGAGAGGGAGATTATGAGAACGGCATTCTGGCTGGCGGGCGCCGCGGCTTTCGCGCTGGCGCAACCCGCTATTGCGGCGGATTCCATCAAGATCGGGTTTGTCTCTACCTTCAGTGGCCCCACCGCCGTGATCGGCAATGACATGCGCAATTCGTTCGAACTCGCGCTCGATCACCTGGGCCGCAAGATGGGCGGCAAGCCGGTCGAGGTGATCTACGAGGATGACGGGCAGAAGCCGGATGTCGGCAAGCAGAAGACCGAGAAGCTGGTCCAGTCCGATAAGGTGGACTTCATCGCCGGCTACATCTGGTCGAACGTGCTGCTGGCCTCGCTCAAGACTGCGGTCGATACCCAGACCTTCCTGATCAGCGCCAATGCCGGACCGTCGCAACTCGCCGGCGAGCTGTGCTCGCCCTATGTGTTTTCGACGTCCTGGCAGAACGACCAGACCCCGCAGGCCATGGGCCTTTACATGAATCAGAAGGGCGTCAAGTCGGTGTTCCTGATCGGTCCGAATTATGCCGCCGGCAAGGACATGCTGGCGGGCCTGAAGAGCACGTTCAAGGGCGAGATCAAGGGCGAGGAATACACGGTGTGGCCGAGCCAGCTCGATTTCTCGGCCGAGCTTTCCAAGGCGCGCGCGTCGGGCGCCGAATCGATCTTCGTGTTCTATCCGGGCGCGGCCGGCGTCCAGTTCCTCAATCAATATGCCCAAGCCGGCATCAAGCAGCAGATTCCGCTCTACACCGCCTTCACCATCGACGAACTGTCGCTGCCGTTGCAGAAAGAGAACGCGCTCGGCGTTCCCGGCGCGCAGGAGTGGGTGAACGACTTGCCGAACGAGGAGAACAAACGCTTCGTCGCCGACTACCGCAAGAAGTACCCCGGCCTGCGCCCGACCTATTACGGCGCGCAAGCGTATGACGCCGCGCAGTTGATCAACAGCGCGGTGGTGGCGGTAAACGGCGATACCGGCAAGAAGGACGCGATGAAGGCCGAGATGGAAAAGGTGAATTTCAAATCGTTGCGCGGCCCGTTCAAATACGGCAACAACCACATCCCGATCCAGAATTTCTATTTGCAGGACGTGGTGAAGGACGCCGAAGGCCAGCTCTCGCTGAAAACCGTCGCCACAATCGTCAAGGACGACCAGGATCGCTTCCACGACAAATGCCAGATGAAGTGATCTCGAAAACCGGTTAGATCAGCGGCGGCGCCTGGGCGCTGCCGCTGTTTTCTTGCAGCGCTGTAGTGGGGCTCATGCTGCTGATCGTCGAACAATTCCTCAACGGACTGCAGTTCGGCCTGCTGCTGTTCCTGCTGGCGGCGGGATTGACGCTGGTGTTCGGCATCATGGACTTCGTCAACCTGGCGCACGGCTCGCTCTACATGATGGGCGCCTATTTCGCGGCGACCTTGGTGGCCTGGACCGGGAGTTTCGTCGCCGGCGTCGTCCTCGCCCTCGCAGCCACGCTGCTGCTGGGGATCGCGCTGGAATTCGTCGCGCTTCGGCATCTTTACGGCAGGGATCATCTCGATCAGGTGCTCGGCACCTTCGGATTGATCCTGTTCTTCAACGACGCGGTGCGGCTGATCTGGGGGCCGGCAGGCCTCGCGCTGCCGCTGCCGGCATGGCTGACGGTGCCGATCCAGATCATGCCCGGCGTATTCTATCCGGCCTACCGGCTGTCGATCATCGTAATGGCGCTCGCCGTCGCGGCGATGCTCTACATCGTGGTGATGCGAACCCGCATCGGCATGCTGATCCGGGCCGGCGCGTCGAACCGGGAAATGATCGGCGCGCTCGGCATCAACATCAAGCTGCTCTTCACCCTGGTATTCGGGCTCGGCGCGGCATTGGCGGGTCTTGCCGGGCTGATGCAGGCGCCGATCCTGACGGTCCAGATCGGCATGGGCGAGAACATTCTGATTCTCGCCTTCGTCATCATCGTGATCGGGGGCATCGGCTCGATCCGCGGCGCATTCCTGGCCGCGATCTTCGTCGGAATGATCGACACGCTGGGTCGCGCCTTTCTACCCGACCTGCTGCGGCAGGTCCTGAGTTCGACCGCAGCTTCCACCGCGGCACCCGCGCTCTCCTCGATGCTGATCTATCTGCTGATGGCCATTGTGCTGGTGGTGCGGCCGGAGGGGCTGTTTCCGGCCAGCAAGCGATGAGCGCTTCGATCAACGCCCGCACCGCGGTGACGGCGCTGGTGATCGCCGGCCTGCTGCTGCTTCCGCTCTATTCGCAGCTCAGCGGCAACATCTTCGTTCTGACACTGTTCACCCGCATCGTCATCTTCGCGCTGGCGGCGGCAAGCCTCAACCTCATGATGGGCTATGGCGGAATGATGAGTTTTGGCCATGCCGCCTATCTCGGCATCGGTGGCTACGCGGTCGGCATATTGGCCCATGAGGGTATCGGCTCGGGATTCGTTCAGTGGCCGGTGGCACTGGCGGCATCCGCGCTGTTTGCGCTGGTCATCGGCGCGCTCTCGCTGCGCACGCGCGGCGTCTATTTCATCATGATCACGCTCGCTTTCGCGCAGATGGCCTATTACGTCGCGTCGGGGCTGTCGCGCTATGGCGGCGACGACGGTCTCACGGTCTACAAGCGCAGCGATTTCGGCGGCCTGATCAACCTGTCGAGCCGCGTCCAGTTCTATTATCTCTGCCTTGCCTGCCTGTTCGGCGGAATCTATCTGATCCGGCGCGTCGTCAATTCGCGTTTCGGCATGGTGGTTCAGGGCGTGCGCTCCAATGAACAGCGCATGCAGGCCATCGGCTTTCCCGCCCATCGTTACCTGCTGGTCTGTTTCGTCATCGCCGGCACCATATGCGGTCTGGCCGGAGCCCTGCTCGCGAACAATACCGACTTCATCAGTCCGGCGGTGATGTACTGGACCCGTTCCGGCGATCTGATGTTCATGGTCATCCTTGGCGGCATGGGCTCGCTGTTCGGCCCGGTGATCGGCGCGATCGTTTATCTGCTGCTGGAAGAATTCTTGTCGCAAATTACGGAATACTGGGCGCTGGTCATGGGCCCGCTGCTGCTGCTGATCGTGCTGTTCGGACGCGGCGGCATCATGGGCGTGTTGGGGAGGCTGGGCCGTGGTTGATTCCCCGGCTCACTTCTCGCGCGAACCCTTGCTTCGCGTTGAAAACCTGGTGCGGCGGTTCGGCGGCATTACTGCTACCGACAACCTCTCGCTCGACGTCGCGCGAGGCGAATTGCATGCCATCATCGGCCCCAACGGCGCCGGCAAGACCACGCTGATCAGCCAGCTCACCGGGCAATTGCTGCCGAATTCCGGCGCCATTCGATTTGCCGGCCGGGAGATCACCACGATGCCGAGCTACAAGCGCAGCGCGCTTGGCCTCGCCCGCTCGTTCCAGATCACCTCGCTGCTTACAGACTTCACCGCGCTCGACAATGTCGCACTGGCGGTCCAGGCGCATGACGGCCATTCGTTCTACTTCTGGGGCAGCGCCCGCAACGAAAAGCACCTGCGCGAGGCGGCGCGCTCCGCGCTTGCCAGGGTAGGGCTCGGGCATCGCGCCGACGTCGTCGTATCGGAGCTAAGCCATGGCGAGCAGCGCGAACTTGAACTGGCGGTCGCGCTCGCCACAAAACCGCAATTGCTGCTGCTCGACGAACCGATGGCCGGCCTCGGCATCACCGAATCGGCGCGTATGGTGAAGTTATTGCAGGAACTGCGGCAGGAAGTCACCATCGTACTGGTCGAGCACGACATGGACGCGGTGTTCGCGCTCGCCGACCGCATCACGGTTCTGGTGTATGGGCGCGTCATTGCGTCAGGGGCGCCGTCGGCGATCCGTCAAAACGAAGAGGTCCGGCGCGCCTATCTCGGTGATCAGCATGCGGTGACCGATCATGCCTGATGCGGCCCCTCTGCTTGAAGTCGAGAATATCGAAACCTGCTATGGCCTGAGCCAGGTTCTGTTCAAGTTGTCGCTGTCGGTTCGTTCAGGGGAAATGGTGGCCCTGATGGGGCGCAACGGCATGGGAAAAACCACGACCGTCCGCTCCATCATGGGATTGACGCCGGCGCGTGCCGGCACGATCCGATTCGGCGGCCAGGATATTCGCAACCTTCCGCCGTTCAGGATTGCCCAGTTGGGAATCGGGCTTGTCCCTGAAGGGCGGCAGATATTTCCCAATCTGACCGTGCGCGAAAATCTCGTAGCTGCAGCCGGCAATCGTCTGGGCAGTCCCGATCCATGGACGATCGACAAGATCCACGCGCTGTTTCCGCGGCTCGCCGAGCGCGGCCCCAACATGGGCGGCACGCTCTCGGGCGGCGAGCAGCAGATGCTGGCGATCGGACGCGCGCTGATGACCAACCCGCGCCTGTTGATCCTGGATGAAGCGACCGAGGGGCTGGCACCTTTGATCCGCGAGGAAATCTGGAGCTGCCTGTCGATGCTGAAAGCGCGCGGGCAATCGGTTCTGGTGATCGACAAGAACGTCGAGAATCTCACCCGTATCGCCGACCGCCACACCATCATCGAACGCGGCCGTGCGGTGTGGAGCGGTACCTCGGAACAACTGATCGCGGAGCCGGATCTGCAGCACCGGTATCTGGGGGTCTGAGCGCGGATTCAACCGCGCTCCGCGTTCCGGATACGGCCGCAGCAATCGACGAACTCCGCGACCAGCGCCGCCGGAAAAACCGCACTCCGTCATGGCCCGGACCGACTCCGTCATGACCGGACCGCACTCCGTCAAGCCCGGGGCATGACGAATCGAGAGCGCGGTGGTACGCCTCAAAACATCTCGAAATATTCGCGCTGCTCCCAGTCCGATACCTCGGCCTGGAAGCGCTCGATCTCGGCGTTCTTGATGTGGACGTAATAGTCGACAAACTCAGCGCCGAGCGCGTCGCGGAAAAACGGATCGTCCTCCAGGGCCAAGACCGCCTCACGCAACGTCTTCGGCAGCAGCGCGGCCTTTGTTTCATAGGGCGTGTCCGCCGACGGCCCGGGATCGAGTCCGCGGTCGACACCGTCGAGGCCTGAGAGAACCTGCGAAGCCATATAAAGATAGGGGTTGGCCGCGGGCTCGCCGATGCGGTTTTCGAGCCGGGTCGCAGCATCGCCGGCCGCCCCGAGCACGCGGATCATGACGCCGCGGTTGTCGCGCCCCCAGATCGCGCGGTCCGGCGCCAGTGAATAGGAACGATACCGCTTGTAGCCGTTGATGGTCGGCGTCGTGAACACCGCGGAGGCGCGCGCATGGTCCAGCAGCCCGGCCAGGTACCCGCGGCCGAACCCGCTCAACAGCTCGCCGTCCTCTTTCGCCATGAACGCGTTCTCGCCGCTGGCGCGCGACACGATCGATTGATGCAGATGCCATCCGGATGCGAACACATTCGGCAGTTTCGGGCGGCACATGAAGGTCGCATGATAGCCGTGGCGGCGGGCTATCTGCTTCACGGCGCTGCGAAACAGCACCATGGTGTCGGCGGGCACCAGACCCTTGGCCGGGGCGAACGTGAATTCACACTGGCTCGGGCCGAACTCCACCTCGATCGATCGCAGCGGCAGTCCGAGTGCCAGCACATCGCGCCGGATGATCTCCAGCACCGGCTCCATCTGGTCGTAGCGCTGCTCGGTCAAATATTGATAGCCGTGCGAGAGCAGGCTGACCGAGGGCGGCTGACCGGGCTGGCCCGCATCCTCCGGCGACATTTTCGGATCTTCCACCTTGAAAAGATGGAATTCGACTTCGAGCCCGGCGACAAAATCGTAGCCGCGCTTGGCGAGCCGATCGAGAACCGACCGATGGAGATGCCGGGTCGCGAACGGTACCGGACGCCCGTCCGCAAAATAAATATCGCATAACAGCCAGCCGGTGCCCGCCACCCACGGCAGCACGCGAAAGCTCAAGGGGTCCGCCACCATCAGCACGTCGGCGGCGCCTTGCATTTCGCGCATGCCGAAACCGCCGCCGGCAGTGAAGACCGGAAACACGGTGCGATGCGAGGTATCCTTGGCGAGCATCGTGGTGGTGATGCTGCATCCGTTTTCGAGCGAGGCCAGTGCTTCGCCGGCCACCAGGGTCTTGCCGCGCAGGATTCCGTGCTGATCCGGAAACGACAGCCTGATGACTTCGAGCTTCTGCTCTTCAACGATTCTGCGCAGCCGTTCCACGGCCTGTTTCTGCTCGGACGACCAGAGACCGTGACGCTCGACAAAACTCAACGCGTCGCTCCCTTGAGTACGGCCCGAACCGACTGCTTGTCATCGCGAGGAGCGAAGCGATGAAGCAATCCATACTTTCTCTGCACAGCAGGACGGATTGGTTCGCCTCGTTCGCGATGACGAAGGACTGTCACTCGGCCGCCGACAGATGGCGAACTTTTTCGGCGATCTCGGCGGGCACGGGAGCCGCCCACGGCGCGCCGCGACGCCGCTTGACGTCCACTTCCATCCAGAAGGTTTCCCATCCCCGGGTCGGACCGATGCCGTCCATGGTGGCCGGCCCCTGGATACTCCGCGCGTGCGCCTCGTCGAGAACCATGAACGGCTTGCCGCCCGCGGCGACCGTCTCGATCTCCTGCCGCAGCAGCCGGCGATATTGCACGATGGCCTTGTCGGAGGTGCCGAGATGTTCGTTGGTGCGGTCCTGGATCGCGCCCATCGATTCGACCGCCCACTGGTCGTGCACGTTGATGTCGGCGCCCATGCCGGTGTAGGTCGCGGTCGCCTGCTCGTGCGGATCGAACCCGTAATCGTTGGACCGGTTCTTGCGCGAGCGATAGTCCGGCAACTGATACAGTTCGAGACGTTGATCGCGCATCCTGGCCTTGTCGACCGGCGTCGAATAGCTGGTGAAGATCGCATACCAGTAGCAGTTCTCGTCATCCACCGGCACGTGCCACTGCGAGATGGTCATCTCGGTGCTCATCGGGATCACAAAACCATGCGGGAAAAGCTGGTTGGTGACGCGGACGTGGGTACGCTCACTGTCGATCTCGCGCAGCGCGATCAGGCGCAGCCCGTATTCGGTGTGTTCGACATTGATGATCGGCCGGTCGTATTCGCGCAGGATCCTGGTCATCGGCATGTCCGAGCCGGCGGAAGCGCCGCGGAACTGCTTGCCATAGGAAGCCGAAGTGTCCTCGTCTTCGAAAAAGCGATGCAGGAACGACGCATGCGCCGGATCGATACCGACCTCGAGCGCCTGCAGCCAATTGCAGTTGATGTGGCCCTTGAACGCGAACGTGTAGGCATCGGGCGCGACGAAGCAGTCGATCTCCGGAAACGCCGGCGGCTCGCCTTCGCCGAGATAAGCCCATAGAATTCCGCTCTTTTCGACCACGGGATAAGCGCGCTGCCTGATGCCCTGGCACAGCGTCGAGCCTTCCGGTTCGGCGGGCGTTTCCAGGCAGCGGCCGGATACGTCGAACAGCCAGCCATGGAATGCGCAGCGCAGGCCGCCGTTCTCAAGCCGTCCGAAGGCGAGGTCGGCGCCGCGATGCGCGCAATGACGGTCGATCAGGCCGGTGCGCCCCTGCTGGTCACGAAACAGCACCAGATTCTCACCCAGCAGCTTGACGGCCTTGACCGGGCGCGGCCCCTGCAACTCATCGACCAGCGCCGCGGGCTGCCAGTACATCCGCATCAATCTCCCGCAGCCGTCCTTCGGCCCGGTCCGGGTTATCAGGTCGTTCTGTTCCTGGCTCATCATGGCAGTGCGTCCTTTTGCGGCCAGTCTAGCCAAAGCCGGTCTTCTCGGCCAGCCTCGTACCCGCACCCCTTCGTGTCCCCGCTCTGCGGCATGAAGAATGCCGCATTGCCTCCGGGACACGATCCGTTACCCCCGCGCGAACATCCGCGCGTCTGGCGCCACTACTGGCGCGACCGCGTCGATTAGGCGGGTAGCGGCGTCGTCGATGCTGAGCCCCGCGGTATCGACCACCGCGGAGGCGCGCGCATACAGCGGCTCGCGGCTGAGCAAAATGGTACGCAATTCAGCCATCGCCGAGCGGTCGTCCGCCATCGGGCGCAGGTCGCCCTGGCGGCGCACCCGCGCCATGTGCTCTTCCGGCTCGGCCTTCAGCCAGATCGTGTAGAACGACGACAGGATCAGGTCGAAGGTCAGCGGTTCGGAGACGATGCCGCCGCCGGTCGCCAGCACCATCAGCTCTTTTCGCGCCAGCAATTGCCCGAGCGCGGCCTGCTCCATGCGGCGGAACCCTTCCTGACCGTAGAGCGCGATGATCTCGGCGACCGATAACCCGTTCTGCTGCTCGATCTCCTTGTTAAGCTCGACAAAACTCCAGCCGATGTTCTTGGCGAGCAATTTGCCGAGCGTGGATTTGCCGGCGCCGCGCAAGCCGATCAATGCAATGCCGGCAAAGGCCATCTGGCGCTGTGCCGCGCCGTTGCCTTGTCCCGATAGAACGTCCCTGGCATGCGCGATCTGGCTTGGCGTCGCCTTGCGGATCAGGTCGCGAATGACCGGCCAGTCGGGCGCCGGCTCGCTCGCCGGAATCAGATCTTCCAGATGCGCACCCATGGCGTTCGACACCCGGCGCAGCAGCACGATCGACACGTTGCCCTTGCCGCTTTCGAGCTGGGCGATGTAGCGCTCGGATATGCCCGATACCTTAGCCAGGACCTTTCGCGACATGCCGCGCAGCGCCCGCATGGTGCGGACGCGCTGGCCGAGCTGTTCGAGAAAGCTGGTTTCGGGATCGAGTGGCTCGGTCATAGTCCCGCATTCGGTCTGCATAGCGCTCGCTCGGAAACATAATGCCGCTAAGCATTGACAGCAAGCGCTGGTGATGGCTTTCTATGAATTATAATTCAGAAAGCTGGGGAGAAGACGCGTGAGTTCCTACAATGCGGTGACCTGGCTGCTCGACCGCAATGTCGATGAAGGCCGCGGCGGCAAGCTCGCCTTCACCGACACCGTCGCCGAGCTGACCTATGGCGATCTGCAAACGAAGAGCCGCCGCCTCGCCAATCTCTTGCGCCGGCTCGGCGTCCGCCGCGAAGAGCGCGTGGCGATGATCATGCTCGACACGGTGGATTTTCCCATCGTGTTTCTGGGCGCAATCCGCGCCGGCATCGTGCCAGTGCCGCTCAACACGCTGCTGACGCCGGAGCAATACGCCTATGTGCTGGCGGATTGCCGCGCGCGGGTGCTGTTCGTCTCCGAGGCGCTGCTGGCGGTGGTCAAGGATATTGTCGGACGGATGCCGGATCTCGAGCACGTCATCGTCGCCGGCAATGACGCGCACGGCTACACGAAATTGTCGGACGGGATCGCCAAGGAAAGCGATGCATTCCCGACCGCCGCCACCCACGCCGACGAGCCGGCATTCTGGCTGTATTCCTCGGGTTCGACCGGCATGCCCAAGGGGGTGCGGCATCTGCACTCCAATCTCGCCGCCACCGCGGACACCTACGCCAAACAGGTGCTCGGCATTCGCGAGGACGACGTCGGGCTGTCGGCAGCAAAGCTGTTTTTCGCCTATGGCCTCGGCAACGCGCTGACCTTTCCGATGTCGGTCGGCGCCACCACCGTGCTCAATTTCGAGCGGCCGACGCCGGTGAAAATGTTTGAATTGATGAACAGGTACCATCCGTCGATCTTTTATGGCGTACCGACGCTGTTTTCGGCGATGCTCAATGACGGAACGCTGAAGCACGAACGCGGCGGCTCGCGCTTGCGCATCTGCACCTCGGCGGGCGAAGCGCTGCCGGAGTCGGTCGGCAATAGCTGGAAAGCGCGCTTTGGCGTCGACATTCTCGACGGCGTCGGCTCGACCGAGCTGCTGCATATCTTTCTGTCCAACGCGCCCGGCGATATCAAATACGGCTCCTCCGGCAAACCGGTGCCGGGCTATCGCGTGCGGCTGGTCAATGAAGCAGGCAGCGATGTCGCCGATGGGGAAGTCGGCGAGTTGCTGGTGGATGCGCCGTCCGCCGGCGAAGGCTACTGGAATCAGCGCAGCAAGAGCCGCCAGACCTTCGAGGGTCATTGGACCCGTACCGGCGACAAATACATCCGTGACGCCGAGGGTCGCTATACGTTCTGCGGCCGCAGCGACGACATGTTCAAGGTGTCGGGCATCTGGGTGTCGCCGTTCGAGGTCGAGAGCGCGCTGATCACCCATCCGGCGGTGCTGGAAGCCGCCGTCGTGCCCGAAGCCGATCCGGAAGGGCTTTTGAAACCTAAAGCGTTCGTGGTGCTGCGCGCGGATGCGAGCCCTGACGGCCTGCACGACGCGCTGAAGGAGCACGTCAAGCAGAAGATCGGGCCATGGAAATATCCGCGCTGGATCGATGTGGTCGATGCATTGCCGAAAACGGCGACGGGGAAGATCCAGCGGTTCAAGCTGCGCGAAGGTGAGGCGGCGAAATCGTGAAGCTTGATATTGCAGCAAGCTCAACTGCCGTCCCCGCGAAGGCGGAGACCCATAGACGCCGCTGCGTCATTGGGGCGACGGCGGCGAACGAACTGCGGGTGTCGGTGGTTATGGGTCCCCGCCTTCGCCGAGACGACGATGGAGTGTGGGGCACCGCATGACCGCGCTCGATCCCGCCGGTACGCTGCACGTCGGCTCCTCCGCGCTCGAATACCGCATGGCCGGCCCCGGACCCGGCGACGCGCCGACCATCGTGATGCTGCATGAAGGGCTCGGCTCCGCCGGACTGTGGGGCGATTTTCCCGAAAAACTCGCAGCCGCAACCGGCGCCGGCGTATTCGCCTATTCGCGCGTCGGCTATGGTGCATCCACTCCCGCGACATTGCCCCGCCCGATCGACTACATGCACGTCGAGGCGCTCGACGTGCTGCCCAAAATTCTCGATGCAATCGGCTTTCGCCGCGGCCTTCTGGTCGGGCATTCCGACGGCGCATCAATCGCGGCGATCTTTGCCGGCGGCGTGCAGGATCACCGCATCCGCGGGCTGGCGCTGATCGCGCCGCATTTCATTGTCGAGGAACTTTCGGTGCAATCGATCGCCGAGATCAAGACCGCCTATCAGACCACCGATCTCCGGGCAAAACTGAAGCGCTGGCACACCAATGTCGACAACACGTTCTACGGATGGAACGATGCCTGGCTCGACCCGAAGTTTCGCGACTGGGATATTTCGGAATACCTCGCTTATATCCGCGTGCCCGTGGCGATCGTGCAGGGCGCCGACGATCATTATGGAACGATTCGCCAGATCGAAATCGCGCAGGAAGAATGCTATTGTCCGGTCGACGTCTCGATCATCCCCGGTGCCGGGCATTCGCCGCACCGCGAGGCGGCGGAGGCGACGCTGAATGCGATCGCGGAATTTGCCAGGTCCATTTTTCACATCCACGAAGGCGGGCAGCGGCGCGCACTCTGAGGATGTCGGCGCGGCGCTGCCCGAATGAGTATTCCGCCTTCAGCCGCCGCCAACCTCACGCTGCCGCGTTGGGCTTACGTCCCCGGCGTGGAAACCGAGGCCGATCACGATACGCTGGCGATGGCCAAGGCGCTGGTGCCGGCGCGCTTCAACGGTTTTGTGCCGGCGCGGCATCCGGCGCTGCGTTATGGACTTGGGCTGAACGATTGCGGATTTTTCTGGGAGAGCCATGAGATATTGGAGGCGGTCTGGGCCGCGGCACCGCAAGGCGGACGCGAGCGGATCCTGCTGCGGGCCTGCATCCAGATCGCCAACGCCAATCTGAAACTGCGAATGGGAAAACCTCACGCCGCCGCGCGGCTGTTCGGAGAGGCGCTGGCCGAGCTGAACGAACTCGGCGTGCGCAAGGCCACCGGCCGAGGCGATGGTTTTGCCGACGGTTTTCCAACCGCGGCGCTTGCGGCGCGGCTGCGGAGCAGATTGGCGCAGCCTTCATTACTGAAATCCGACTGGATCGGCATCGGAACGATCCACAAAACCTGAAGCAAAATGCAGATTTATGCGTCTTCCGACTAGACGCAATCCAAAACATGCATTATTGTGCATATCAAGCCGGGTAGCCGGCTGTAGAAACCTGACGGGGTGGTGTCCATGGCCGGTGAAGATCGCGTCCTCGCGAACGGTGCCAAGCACATTGATTTCCAGACCGATCCGTCGCGCTACCGGCACTGGAGACTGGATGTCGCGGGCGATGTCGCGACGCTTACCATGGATGTCGACGAGAACGGCGGCCTGTTCGAGGGCTACCAGCTCAAGCTCAATTCCTACGATCTCGGCGTCGATATCGAGCTTGCGGATGCGGTGCAGCGGCTGCGTTTCGAACACCCGCAAGTAAAAGTGGTGCTGCTGCGCTCCGGGAAAAACCGCGTGTTCTGCGCCGGCGCCAACATCCGCATGCTGGCGGGATCGACCCATGCCCATAAGGTCAATTTCTGCAAGTTCACCAACGAGACCCGCAATGGTTTCGAGGACTCCAGCGAGAATTCAGGCCAGAAGTTCATCACCGTCGTCAACGGCACCGCCGCCGGCGGCGGCTACGAACTGGCGCTCGCCACCGATCACATCATCCTGGCCGATGACGGCTCCGCCGCGGTGGCGCTGCCGGAAGTGCCGCTGCTGGCGGTGCTGCCGGGCACCGGGGGACTCACCCGCGTTGTCGACAAACGCAAGGTGCGCCGCGATCATGCCGATTATTTCTGCACCATCGAGGAAGGCATCAAGGGCAGGCGCGCGGTGCAGTGGCGCCTCGTCGACGAGATCGCGCCCAACAGCAAGCTCGAAGCCAGGGTTGCGGAACGCACCAGGGAATTTGCCGCCGCATCGAAGCGCAATGGCGACGGCAAGGGCATTACCCTGGCGCCGCTTCAACGCGTCATCGACGATGGCGGCATCCGCTATGGTTTTGTCAATGTCGACGTCGATCGCGCCGCCCGTATCGCCACCATCTCGATCAAGGCCCCGGATGCGACGCCGCCCGCCGACATTGCCGGCATGATCGCTTTGGGCGCTACCTTCTGGCCGCTGCAGGTCGCGCGCGAGCTCGACGATGCCATCCTGCATCTGCGCATCAACGAACTCGAGACCGCGATCCTGGTGTTCAAGTCGCACGGCGAGGGCGCGCAGGTGCTGGCGCATGACGCGTTTCTCGAAGCCAACAAGGCGCACTGGCTGGCCAACGAGGTCAGGCAATATTGGAAGCGGGTGTTGAAGCGCGTCGATGTCACCTCGCGCACGCTGGTAACCCTGGTCGAGCCGGGCTCGTGCTTCGTCGGCACGCTGGCCGAACTGGTATTCGCGGCGGACCGATCCTACATGCTGGCGGGTTCGCGGCAGGGCGATAACCGTGCGCCTCCGGCGATCGTGCTGAGTGCGATGAATTTCGGACCGTATCCGATGAGCCACGGATTGACCCGGCTGCAGTCGCGCTTTCAGGCCGATCCCAAGGACGTCGAACGCGCGCAGGCCAGAACCGGTGAGCCGCTGGATGCGGAAGAAGCCGAAAAGCTGGGCTTGGTGACGTTCGCGCTCGACGACATCGACTGGGACGACGAAGTGCGCGTGTTCTTCGAGGAACGTGCCAGCTTCTCGCCCGACAGCCTCACCGGCATGGAAGCCAATCTGCGCTTCGTCGGCCCGGAGACCATGGAGTCGAAAATCTTTTCGCGCCTGACGGCGTGGCAGAACTGGATCTTCCAGCGCCCCAACGCGGTCGGCGAGGACGGCGCGCTGCGGCGCTACGGCACCGGGGTAAAGGCGCAATTCGATATGACGCGGGTGTAGATATTTGCTGCGTCATGCCCGGGACAAGCCCGGGCATGACGAACCTCGAAATTCCGAGCAGGAGTTGGGCCATGAACCTCATGAACGTCGATTACACCACCAAGATCCCCAACAACGTGAATCTCACCGAGGATCGGCAGGTGCTGAAAGCGCTGGAGGGCTGGCATCCCGGCTATCTGGACTGGTGGAACGACATGGGGCCGGACGGTTTTCAGGATTCGCTGGTCTATCTGCGCACCGCCGTCAGCGTCGATCCAAAGGGCTGGGCGAAATTCGATTACGTCCGCATGCCGGAATATCGCTGGGGCATTTTGCTGGCCCCGCAGGACACCGGGCGCAAGGTAAATTTCGGCCAGCACATGGGTGAGCCGGCCTGGCAGGAAATTCCCGGCGAATATCGCGCCATGCTGCGCCGACTGGTCGTGATTCAAGGCGACACCGAGCCCGCTTCGGTGGAGCAGCAGCGCCATCTCGGCAAAACCGCGCCGTCGCTCTACGACCTGCGCAATCTGTTCCAGGTCAATGTCGAGGAAGGCCGCCACCTCTGGGCCATGGTCTACCTGCTGCAGAAATATTTCGGCCGCGACGGCCGCGAGGAAGCCGATGATCTGTTGCGCCGCCGCTCCGGCGACGCCGATAGCCCACGCATGCTCGGCGCCTTCAACGAGGCGACGCCGGACTGGCTGTCGTTCTTCATGTTCACCTTCTTCACCGACCGTGACGGCAAGATGCAGCTCGAAAGCCTGGCGCAATCCGGCTTCGATCCGTTGTCGCGGACCTGCCGCTTCATGCTGACGGAAGAGGCGCACCACATGTTCGTCGGCGAAACCGGGGTCGGTCGCATCCTGCAGCGCACGTGCGAGGCGATGAAGGCGGCGGGGATCGATGATCCCAATGCGGTGGAGAAGGTCAGGGCGCTGGGCGTCATCGATCTGCCTACCATGCAGAAGAAGATGAACCTGCATTACTCGCTGTCGCTCGATCTGTTCGGCTCCGAGGTTTCCACCAATGCCGCGAATTTCTACAATTCCGGTCTCAAGGGCCGCTTCCAGGAAACCAAGATCGACGACGATCACCGCCTGACCGGTGACATCTATCAGGTGCTGAAGCTGGTCGATGGCGAAATAAAACTGGTCGACGAGCCGGCGCTGACCGCGCTCAACATGCGGCTGCGCGATGATTACACGCAGGATTGCGTCAAGGGCGTCGAACGCTGGAACAGGATCATCGAAAAGGCCGGCGTCAATTTCCGCTTCGAGCTGCCGCACACCGCGTTTCACCGCCAGATCGGCGAGTTCAGGGATGTCAACGCCACGCCGAAAGGGATCATCCTCTCCGACGCCGAGTGGACCAGGGTGAAGGGCGACTATCTGCCGTCGGCCGACGATGGCGATTTTGTCTCCTCGCTGATGATGCCGGAAAGCGAACCAGGCAAATTCGCCAACTGGATCTCGCCGCCCAAAGTCGGCATCGACAACAAGCCCGGCGAATTCGAATATGTGAAGATCGCGGCGTGATGTCGCGAAGCGCACCCAAGTCGTCATGCCCGGGCTTTGTCCCGCGCATCCACGTCTTGGCAACGCGGAATGGTCTAAGACGTGGATGGCCGGGACAAGCCCGGCCATGACGATCGTTTTATTGCCGGGTTTCGTTCGATGAACGCACCTTTGAAAAAACAGCACCTGATCGATCCGGAAATCTGCATCAGGTGCAACACCTGCGAGGAGACCTGCCCGATCGACGCGGTGACGCATGACGACAACAACTATGTGGTCGACGCCGAGATCTGCAATTACTGCATGGATTGCATCGCGCCGTGTCCGACCGGCGCCATCGACAACTGGCGCATCGTCGCTTCGCCCTATTCGCTGCGGGAGCAGTTTTCCTGGAGCGACCTGCCGGCGCAAGCCGACGTCGACAGCGGGGAGTCCAGCGAGGCGGTCGAGGCGCTGGAAGATGAAATCGGCGCGCTGCTCGAGGAGGCGCGCAAAGGGCTAGGCGGCAAGGCGGTGGCGCCGCATTCTGCCTCCAAGCCCACGGTCAATCTCTATAACCGAGGCAAGCCTGCGAAAGCGACGGTCACCGGCAATTTCCGGCTCACCCATGCCGATGCGGATTCCGATGTCCGCCACATCATCCTGGACTTTGGTGACCAGCCATTTCCGGTGCTGGAAGGCCAGAGTATCGGCATCGTCACGCCGGGCTTGACCGCCGACGGCAAGCCGCATCTGGTGCGGCTGTATTCCGTCGCCAGCGCCCGCGACGGCGAAAAGCCGAACGCGAACAATCTGTCGCTGACGGTAAAGCGCGAGCCCGACGGCGTCTGCTCGAACTATCTGTGCGACCTGCCGCGCGGCGCCAAACTCGACGTCACCGGTCCGTTCGGCGCCACTTTTCTGCATCCGAACGACCCTGCGTCTAACATCATCATGATCTGCACCGGCACGGGCTCCGCGCCGTTCCGCGCTTTCACCGAGCGCCGCCGCCGCGCCATGGTGGATGCGCCGGGCCGCCTGATGCTGTTCTTCGGCGCGCGCCGGCCCGAGGAGCTGCCGTATTTCGGGCCGCTGCAGAAGGTGCCTGAGAAATTGCTGGCAAAACATTTCTGTTATTCGCGGGTACCGGGGCAGCCGCGGGTCTATGTGCAGGACCGCATCCGCACTGAAGCTTCAGTCGTGGCGGGATTGCTCAACGACGCCCATACCCATGTCTATATCTGCGGCCTCAAGGGCATGGAAAGCGGCGTCGATGAAGCTTTTGCCGACGTCTGCCGGGGTGCTGCGATCGACTGGGCCGCGCTGAAGACCGCGATGCGCGAAGACGGCCGATATCACGTCGAGACGTATTAGGAGCCACATGCGTTAAGTCGTCATGGCCGGGACAAGCCCGGCCATGACGCATGAGAGATCCTCACCCCGCGATTTCCAGCCCCGCGCTCGCATACACCACGCCGCCGTCGATCGCGATCGCGTTGCCCACGACGTAATCGCCGGCGCGGGAGGCCAGAAAAATCGCCAGCCCCGCCATGTCCTCCTCACTGCCGATCCGCCGCGACGGAATGCGCTTGGCGACTTCATCCGCGTGATCGCGCGCGGCCTTGTTCATGTCGGATGCGAACGCGCCCGGTGCGATCGCCGTAACCACGATGTTTTCCTTGATCAGCTTGGTCGCCAGGCGCCGCGTCAGATGAATGACGGCCGCCTTGCTGGCTCCGTAGGAATAGGTCTCCATCGGATTGATGAAGATGCCGTCGATCGAGGCGATGTTGATGACCTTGGCGGGCTTCTCGGTGGACGCCGCGGCGCGCAGCGGCTTGGCCAGCGCCTTGGTCAGGAAGAACATCGACTTGACGTTGAGATCCATCACCTTGTCCCAGCCGCTTTCCGGGAATTCATCGAATTCCGCACCCCATGCGGCTCCGGCATTGTTGACGAGGATGTCGAGTTTCGGCTCCAGCCTGACGATCTCGGCGGCAAGCTTGTCGCAGCCCGCGACCGTCGAGATGTCGATCGGCAGCGCGATGCACTGGCCGTCATATTCCGCCGTCAATTCCTGGGCGGTGGCCTCGCACGGTCCGGCCTTGCGCGCGGTGATATAAACCTTCGCCGCTCCCTGCGCGAGAAACCCGGCCGCGATCATCTTGCCGATGCCGCGCGAGCCGCCGGTCACCAGCGCGATGCGGCCCTTCAACGAAAACAGATCCTTGAACATGCTGCCCCTCCCGTTATCTTTGGCCGAAGTTTTGGGCGCGGGAGATGGATGAGTCAAGGCAAGCTCTGCGTCGTCCCCGCGAAGGCGGGGGACCCGTAACCCCTGGCATTTGTGATTGTACGCAAGCGTTACAACGCCATCGCTTAAACTGATACGACACGACGTGGGTCCCCGCCTTCGCGGGACGACATCACGCCGCGTCGATGCGGCGGAATCCGTTCCACATCGCGGTCGCAGCACCCGAGGTCAGCACCGGCAGGATGCGCCGGTCCTGATAATTGCCGTTCAACGAGACCCGCGGAAGGGCGGTGAGATGGCCGGCGCTTCCGGGAAAGATCATCCCGGGGCGGGTCGTCACCGCGGTTTTGAAACCGGCTGCCTGCGCCAGCGCGAATTCGCGCGCGCCCGCCGCGATCTTGTCGCCGTAGGGATAAGCGAGGTGCACGACGGGACGCTGCAGTTCGGCTTCGATCCGCGCGCGGCTGACCGCCATCTCATGGGTGGCGACGGCCTCGGCCTGCTTGGCGAGGTTGCAATGGGTGATGGTATGGGCGCCGATAGTGACCAGGGGATCGTCCGCGAACGGCTTCAATTCATCCCATGACATGCAGAGGTCGCGGCAGATGGCGTTCTCATCGACGCCGTGGCGCGCGCATAGCGCACTGACCTCGCGGCGGATGTCGTGTTCGTTCGGCAATGCGCGCATCCGGTTGTGCAGCCGGTCGAACGCGGCGTGCTTGGCGTCCATCGTGCTGGCATCGAGGCGAATCGAGACGCCGCCGAGTTCGACCTCGATCGCCTGCGCCCGGGCCACCACCATTTCCAGCGCGACCCACCACAACCGGCCGGTTCCTTGTGCGAAATCGCTGGCGACGTAGACGGTGAGGGGTGCGTCAAACTCACGCATCACCGGCAGCGCGAAATCGCGGTTGTCGCGGTAGCCGTCGTCGAACGTGAAGCAGGCAAAACGGCGCGCGAAGTCGCGCTGCATCAGCCGTCGATGCATTTCGTCGACGGTGACAATGTCGATGTCATGGACGCGAAGGTGAGCCAGCATCGCGCGCAGAAAGTCCGGCGTGATTTCCAGATGATGATTGGGCTGGAACCGGTGGTCGCGGCGCGGGCGAACGTGGTGCAGCATGAAAATGCCGCCGACGCCTGCAAAAACCGGTCGCAGCAGGTGATGCGCGCCGGTCAGATACAGCGCTTCCAGCCCGGCGCGGATGACGTTGTTGCGGAACTGCTTCATTATTATCGCCGGCCGGTTTGGACTGGGGTCAAGCTAGCTGAAAACCGCTGAAGAAACAGTTAGTCGGACGGCCGACGGCGAGCGGCCCGTTCCGTGGTATTTCCAGTTTGACAGCCCCGCAAGGGTTTGTTTTCTCTGATTGCGAACCCCCGCAGGATGGCGAATGCACGGACTTTTCAGGTGGAGCAGCAAATGGTGGCCGGGTGCGATTCCTCTCGTCATCCTTTGGGCATTCGCCGCCTGGACCGGCACCGCGCCGCTTGAGTCCGATTTGGCTCAGCGCAGCGCCGCCGCGCTGCAGGATACCGTCCTCGACAAAACGAAAATCGCGGTGGCCGGCCGCGACGTTACGTTCTCGGCCGACGCCTTTTCCGAAGACGGACGGCGCAGCGCGGTCGCATCGGTGGATGCTGTTCCCGGCGTGCGGCTGGTTAACGACAACACCCGCCTCGTTCCTGAAGCCAAGCCGTTCGTCTGGTCTGCCGAACGCGATGTCGTGCGGGTGACGCTCGGCGGCAGCACTCCGCTGCCGGCCAGCAAAGCCAGGCTGCTGGACACCGCCCGCGGCACGTTGAATGGCGTCGAGGTAGTCGATCATATGGGCCTGTCACGCGGGGCGCCTGCCCGTTTCGACGCCGCGGCGCTGCTGCTGATCGACCAGATCGGCAAACTGAAAGAGGGCAAGATCACGCTCTCCGATACACAGGTCAGCCTTTCCGGCATGGCGCGCGACCTTGGCGGCCGGGAAGCCGTCGCGGCGGCGCTGAAAAATCTTCCCGAGGGATTTTCGGTCGCCGCGAACGAGATCAGGGCGCCGCCTTATATCTTTCAGGCCTACAAGGATCCCGTCGCGGTGACGCTGACGCTGACCGGCTACGTGCCCGACAACGCCGTCCACGCCGCGCTCGCCGCCGCTGCCGAGCGCAAGTTCTTCAGCGAAAAGGTGGTCGACAATCTCAAGGCCAGCGTCGGCGCCCCGTCCGGCTTCGCCAGCGCCGTAATCCCGGCGCTCGGCGCGTTGTCGCGGCTGTCGACCGGCACGCTCGTGGTGTCCGACCGGGAGGTAAAGTTATCGGGCGATGCGCTCTACGAAGCGGCCGCGGGCCAGATCCGTGCCGGTCTTGCGAAAGACGTCCCGAAAGGTTGGCAGGCAACGCCGGAAATGTCGGTAAAACCCGCCGCGGCGCCTGTCGATGCCACGGTGTGTCAGCAATTGTTTTCCGATCTGTTGGCCAGGGGAAAAATCCGGTTTGAATCCGGGCGCGCCGCGATCGATCCGGATTCGGCCGGCCTGCTGGATCGGCTGATCGAGACCGCGCTGCGCTGCCCGACGGCCAATATCGAAATCGCAGGCCATACCGATACCGACGGCGATGAAGGGTTCAACCAGGCGCTGTCGGAAAAACGTGCGCAAGCGGTTGCTGAATATCTGGTCAGAGCAGGGTTGCCCGCCGAGCGCTTTAAGGCGGTGGGCTATGGCAGCGTGCAGCCGGTGGCCAGCAACGATACCGACGAGGGCAAGGCGCAAAACCGCCGCATCGAATTCCTGGTCAGGTGAACGCAATGACGTATATTGCGACGTTTCACTGGGGCTGGATCATCACGGCGCTGCTGCTCGGCCTCGGCATGGGCTGGATCGCCGTGGTTCATCGTGGCCAGGGCGTCTCAAAAACCATGGCCCGTTGGCTTGCGGGACTGGCCGTTATCCTCGTTGCCGCGGCGCTGGCGCGCGTGGTGCCCGGCCGCCCCGGCTACTGGCTCGATCTCGGGCTTGTCCTGTTCGCGGTCTACCTGATTGGTTGCGCGGTCGGGTCGCGGCTGCGCGACCGCGTCATTTCGCGCCACGCCCGGGACTCTTGATGCGGCTGGGCCCGTCCTTGGAGAAGGGTCGCCTGCTGCCGTCATAAATTGCAGCAAAACTGTGCAGCGGCGTGTCGCATCTCCCTTAATATATTGAAGGAACGCGTTTTATTCACACGAACCGAATTCCACTCCGCCTCAAAACGCGCTAGGACGGCTGGGCCGGGGGCGCTCGTTCGACCGCTTTCGCCGACGGGTCGCAGTTCGAGGTCTAGATGCTGGAAGCACTACGCAGGGCGATCTCGTTTCTGCGCCAAAAGCAAATCCTGCATAAGCTGGGTGTAGCGGTCAGCGTCACGGTCATCGCGATCGCCTGCTATGTTCTGTATCATATGCTGCGCGGCATCGAGATCGACGATGTCGTCGAAGCCATCAAGCAGACCGAATACCGCTCGATCGCGCTGGCGGCGCTGTTCGTCACCGCCGGCTATTTCACCCTGACGTTTTACGATCTGTTTGCGGTCCGCGCCATCGGCCGGCCGGATATCCCCTATCGGGTCAACGCGCTCGCCGCCTTTACCAGCTATTCGATCGGCCACAATGTCGGCGCCAGCGTCTTCACCGGCGGCGCGGTGCGCTATCGGATCTATTCGGCCTGGGGATTGAATGCGATCGACGTGGCCAAGATCTGCTTTCTGGCCGGCCTGACGTTCTGGCTCGGCAACGCCGCGGTGCTGGGGCTCGGCATCTGCTATCACCCCGAGGCGGCGGCCAATATCGATCGACTGCCGCCCTGGCTCAACCGTATCGTCGCGATCGGCATCATTGTCGGCCTCGTAGGCTACGTGGCCTGGGTCTGGATGAAGCCGAGACATGTCGGTCGGGGGCCCTGGACGGTGGTACTGCCGGGGGGGCCGCTGACCTTGCTGCAGATTGTGATCGGCATTGTCGATCTCGGCTTTTGCGCGCTGGCGATGTACATGCTGGTGCCGGACGAGCCCAATCTCGGCTTTGTCGTTGTCGCGGTGATATTCGTCTCCGCGACGCTGCTCGGCTTCGCCAGCCATTCGCCCGGCGGCCTCGGTGTGTTCGACGCCGCCATGCTGGTCGGGCTGTGGCAGATGGACAAGGAAGATCTGCTCGCCGGCATGCTGCTATTCCGGCTACTCTATTATTACGCGCCATTCCTGGTTTCCGTAATCTTGCTGACGCTTCGGGAAATTATCCTGGGAGCGCGGCTGAAACGCCTTCGCAAGCTGACGCCGGCTCTTGACGTCCAGCCCAAGCGCGACGGCCCGTATCTGCGCGAGCACGGCGACTCCGGCGCCTGACCGAATCCGGAGGAGGAGACAACCGAGCCGATGGCGATCGACGCTTCCTCTTCGATCTTCTCGCTCTGGCCGGACCGGTTGCGGCATTCGGCCATCGTCCTGCTGACGGCGGCTCTCGCGCTGGCGGCCCTGGTGACCTTCGGCGAGGTTTCGCCGGCCCGCGCCATCGCCGTGTTCATTTGCGTTGTCGGCGCAGCCCTGGTGCCATGGCGATTGCACGATGCGGTGACGTCGCGCGAGGACACGCTCGGCGGCAATCCGGTTGAAGCCGCGGCGGTCCAGGCCATCGTCGCCGGCATGCCGGATCCCGCGGTGCTGCTCGACCGCGCCGGCCGCGTCATCCACTTCAATGCGGCGGCGTCGCAACTGGCGCCGGCGCTGCGCAAGAATGAACTGGCGCAGTTCGCGTTGCGCTCACCCGACATCATTACGGCACTCCGCGAAGCCATCGCCGCCGCGGAGCCGCGGCGCGCCAGCTATCTCGATCACGTCCCGGTCGATCGCTGGATCGAACTGATCATCACGCCGGTGTTGGTGCCGACCACGTTCGGCGGTTCGGACTATTGCATGCTGATGACGTTCCACGACCAGACGCCGCTGCGCCGGGCCGAGGAAATGCGGGCCGATTTCGTCGCCAATGCCAGCCATGAACTGCGCACGCCGCTGGCGGCATTGTCCGGTTTCATCGATACGCTGCAGGGCCCGGCCAAGGACGACGCCAAGGCGCGCGAGCGCTTTCTCGGCATCATGCATGCGCAGGCGACGCGGATGGCGCGGCTGATCGACGACCTGCTGTCGCTGTCGCGAGTCGAACTCTCCGCGCATGTCCGCCCCGATACATTGGTCGATATCGTGCCCATCATCCGCCAGGTCGCCGACGGGCTGGAGCCATTGGCAAGTGAACGCCAGGTCGGAATCGAGATCGATTTGCCGGCAACGCCAGTACTGATCGCCGGCGATCGCGAGGAACTGCTGCGGCTGTTCGAGAACCTGATCGAGAACGCGCTGAAATACGGCGCTTCCGGCGGCAAGGTCGTGGTGTCGGCGGCAGCGGCGAATGCACCGGACGGCGCCGGCGAAATTCGAGTCGCGGTACGCGATTTCGGCCCCGGAATAGCGCCCGAACACCTGCCGCGGCTGACCGAACGCTTCTATCGGGTCGATGTCGGCGACAGCCGCGCGCAAGGCGGCACGGGCCTCGGTTTATCGCTGGTCAAACATATCGTTAACCGTCATCGCGGCCGTCTTTTGATCGAAAGCGTCCCGAAAAACGGCGCCACCTTCACCGCCTGCTTTCCCCGGATCCCGGCGCGCAGCGGATAAAACCAAGCATTGCCATAGGCTTGCTGCCGTCATCCAACTGTCATCAAAGCTTCGTAAAAGCGGCATCGACCGTCCCTACACGGGGCGGCGTGAGCGCAATCGGGCGCATCCGGCGCTTCGCTCACGAGATGGAGACGCATCCATGAATTTCCTCAACATCATCGCCGCTGCCGGCCTGGTCGCCGCCTCGGCTTCGGCATTGGCCGCCGATATCACCGGCGCAGGCGCGACCTTCCCATTCCCGGTCTATTCGAAATGGGCCGACGCCTACAAGAAAGAGACCGGCAACAGCCTGAACTATCAGTCGATCGGCTCCGGAGCCGGCATCAAGCAGATCCTGGCCAAGACGGTGACGTTCGGTGCCACCGACGCGCCACTGAAAGCCGAAGTGCTCGAAAAGGACGGCCTGGTACAGTGGCCGATGGTGATGGGCGCGATCGTGCCGGTGGTGAACCTCGAAGGCATCAAGCCCGGCGAACTCGTGCTGTCGGGCCAAGTGCTCGGCGACATCTATCTCGGCAAGATCGCCAAATGGAACGACGCCGCGATCGCAAAACTCAATCCAAACCTGATGCTGCCGGCCGACGCCATCACGGTGGTGCGGCGCTCCGACGGTTCGGGCACCACGTTCAATTTCACCGATTACCTGTCGAAGTCGAACGCCGAATGGAAAGCCAAGGTCGGCTCCGGCACCGCGGTGGAATGGCCGGCGGGCGTCGGCGCCAAGGGCAATGAAGGCGTCGCCGGCAATATCGGCCAGACCAAAAACGCGATCGGCTACGTCGAATACGCCTATGCCAAGCAGAACCGGCTGACCTTTGCTGCGATGATCAACAAGGCCGGCAAGACCGTGCAGCCGACCGTGGCGGCTTTCCAGGCCGCGGCTTCCAACGCCGACTGGTCGAACGCTCCCGGCTACTACGTGATCCTGACCGACCAGCCCGGCGAAGCGTCCTGGCCGATCACGGCGGCGACTTTCATCCTGATGCACAAGGACGCCGCCGACAAAGCCGCATCCCAGGAAGCCGTCAAGTTCTTCAAATGGGCGTTCGAGAAGGGCGACAAGATGGCGGAGGAGCTCGACTACATCCCAATGCCGGATTCGGTCGTCAAGCTGATCGAAAAAACCTGGTCGGCCGATATCAGGAGCTGACCCCGCGTGTCCCGGACGCGGTGCGGCATTCTTCCATGCCGCTCCGCAGAGCCGGGACCATACTGGACGCCGGCGCCCGCTACGGCCCGGGCTCCGCAGCGCCACCGCTTCGCTAGGGCTGCGCGCTGCGCTGCGTCCGAGGCGCGGTTCGCGTGTGAATGTGATAAAGGGGGCACCAGCGTGGCGGATATGGCGGTTCAGGGTTCTTCAATCGAAGCTGCCGGGCCCTATGATCGCGCCAAGGCGCTGAGCGCGTTCAAATTCGGCGACACGGCGTTCTATTGGACCACCCGCGCCTGCGCGGTGTCCGTCCTGCTGATTCTCAGCGGCATCATTCTCTCGCTGGTGGTGGGCGCTTGGCCGGCGATGAAGGAATACGGCATCGCGTTCCTGTGGACGCAGCGCTGGGCGCCGTCGGCCGATCCGCCGATGCTGGGCGCGCTCGGTCCGCTGTACGGCACGCTGGTGACCTCGGTCATCGCCATGATGATCGCGATTCCGGTCGGGCTCGGCATCGCGGTCTTCCTCACCGAAATCTGCCCGATATGGCTACGCCGCCCGATCGGCCTCGCGGTGGAGTTGCTCGCCGGAATCCCGTCTATCATCTACGGCATGTGGGGCTTCTTCGTGCTCGGGCCTTATCTCGCCAATACGTTTCAGCCGTTCATGATCCGGCTGTTCGACGGCGTGCCGGTATTGGGCACGATCTTCGCTGGGCCTCCGTCCTATCTCAGCCTGTTCAACGCGGCATTGATCCTCGCAATCATGGTGCTGCCCTTCATTACCGCGATTTCGGTCGACGTGTTCAAGACGGTGCCGCCGGTGTTGAAGGAGGCCGCTTACGGCATCGGCTGCACCACCTGGGAAGTGGTCCGCAACGTGGTCATTCCCTACACCCGCGTCGGCGTCATCGGCGGCATCATGCTGGCGCTCGGGCGCGCGCTCGGCGAAACCATGGCGGTGACATTCATTATCGGCAATTCGTTCCGCATCTCATCGTCGATCTTCGCGCCGGGCACCACGATCTCGGCGGCGATCGCATCCGAGTTCGCCGAAAGCGACGGGCTGCATCAGTCCGGCCTGATCCTGCTCGGACTGTTGCTGTTCGTGCTGACCTTCTTCGTTCTCGCCGCCGCCCGGCTGATGCTGATGCGGCTGGAAAAGAAGGCTGGGAATTAGCATGATCCGGAGCAGCGGACACCGGCTTTCCGGAAACATCATGCCGGTCCAGGTAACAGCATGAATTCGATTTACGCATCCCGCAGGCGGTTCGACGTCATCGTAAGACTGCTGTGCGTAGCCGCCGCATTGTTCGGCGTCAGCTGGCTGGCGCTGATCCTGTTCACGCTGTTCTACAACGGCCTGGCCGGCATCAGCCTGCAACTTTTCACCCAGAACACCCCGCCGCCGGGCTCCACCGAAGGCGGGCTGCTCAACGCCATCACGGGTTCGATCATCATGACCGCGATCGGGGTCGGCATCGGCGCGCCGCTTGGGCTGTTCGCCGGCACCTATCTGGCCGAATACGGCAGGAACGACCGGCTTACCTCGGTGATCCGCTTCATCAACGACATTCTGCTGAGCGCGCCCTCGATCATCATCGGTCTGTTCGTCTACGGCGCCGTGGTGGTGCCGATGGGCGGCTTCTCGGCCTTAGCCGGTTCGCTGGCGCTCGCCGTGATCGTGATCCCCGTCGTGGTGCGAACCACCGAGGACATGCTGCTGCTGGTGCCCCATCCGCTGCGCGAGGCGGCCTCCGCGCTCGGCCTGCCGCGCTCGCTTGTGATCAGGCGCATCGCCTATCGTGCCGCCCGCGCAGGCCTCATCACCGGTGTGCTGCTGGCGACGGCGCGCGTGGCCGGCGAGACCGCGCCGCTGCTGTTCACCGCGCTCTCCAATCAGTTCTTCGGCCTGGATCTGACCAAGACCATGGCCAACCTGCCGGTAACCATCAACAACTTCGTGCAAAGCCCTTATGCCTACTGGAAGCAGCTGGCCTGGAGCGGGGCCCTGATCATCACCGTTGCCGTGCTTGCCCTGAACATCGGCGCGCGCATTCTCGGCGCCGAGAGGACGATGAAATGAACAATCTCTCCGTACCCGTCAGCGTTGCCAATGCGTCGCATCCGGCGGCGGCCCGCCAGGTCGAAGCACGCAACAAGATCACCGTGCGCGACCTGAATTTTTACTACGGCGCACACCACGCGCTGAAGAACATCAATCTCTCGCTCGGCGCCAACCGCGTCACCGCCTTCATCGGCCCGTCCGGCTGCGGCAAGTCGACGCTGCTGCGCGTCTTCAACCGGATGTACGATCTTTATCCCGGTCAGCGCGCCAGCGGCCAGGTCATGCTGGATTCCACCGACGTGCTCGACCCTCGGCTCGATCTCAATCTGCTGCGTGCGCGGGTCGGCATGGTGTTCCAGAAACCGACGCCGTTTCCGATGACGATCTACGAAAACATCGCGTTCGGGGTCCGGCTTTATGAAAAAATCCCGAAGTCCGAGATGGACGGCCGCGTCGAAAAAGCGCTGCGCGGCGGCGCGCTATGGAACGAGGTCAAGGACAAGCTCAACGCCTCCGGCCTCAGCCTGTCCGGCGGACAACAGCAGCGATTATGCATCGCCCGCACGGTCGCGGTTCGGCCCGAGGTGATCCTGTTCGACGAGCCGTGCTCGGCGCTGGATCCGATTTCGACCGCCAAGATCGAGGAACTGATCCAGGAACTGGCGGAGGATTATACCATCGCCATCGTCACCCATAATATGCAGCAGGCCGCGCGCGTTTCCGACAAGACGGCGTTCATGTATCTCGGCGAACTGATCGAGTTCGACGAGACCAACAGGATTTTCACGTCGCCGGCCGATCGCCGTACCCAGGATTACATCACCGGCCGGTTCGGCTAGGGAGAATTCGAGATGGCCTCAGAACATACCGCCAAGGCGTTCGACAGCGATCTGCAGGAACTGACCCGGCTGGTCGCCGAAATGGGCGGCTTGGTCGAGCGCATGATCGTTGAATCCGTCGACGCGCTGGTGCGCCGCGACGCGGCGCTCGGCAAACGCGTCGTCGCCGCCGACGCCGAGGTCGACGGACTGCAGCGCGTGATCGAGGAGCGTGCGGTGCTGACCATCGCGCGGCGCCAGCCGATGGCGGTAGATTTGCGCGAAATCGTCAGCGCCATGCGGGTTGCAACCGATCTGGAGCGGATCGGCGATCTGGCCAAGAACATGGGCAAGCGCGTCACCGCGCTCGACAGTGACTTCCATCCGCTGAAATTGATCCGCGGCCTCGAGCACATGACCGACCTCGTGCAGAGCCAGGTCAAGGCGGTGCTGGACGCCTACGCCGCGCACGACCTGCCGTCGGCGATGGCGGTCTGGAAAGGCGACGAGGAAGTCGACGCCATCTGCACGTCGCTGTTCCGCGAGTTGCTGACCTATATGATGGAAGACCCGCGCAACATCTCTTTCTGCATTCATCTGATGTTCTGCGCCAAGAATATCGAGCGGATCGGCGACCACGCCACCAACATCGCCGAAACCGTTTTCTACATGATCGAGGGCCAGCAGATCCTCGACAAGCGCCCGAAGGGCGATATGACGACCTTTGCCAATGCGATACCCGGAAGTTGAGGTGTTACGCACCACCGCACGTCATCCGCGGGCTTGACCCGCGCATCCGTCCATCTTTGCACGAATTCTTCGATGCGGATGGATTGCCGGGGGCAAGCCCAGCAATGACGGGAGACCAGATCGATAAGGGAACAGCACATGAGCGCGCGCATACTGGTGGTGGAAGACGAGGAAGCGCTGACCACGCTGTTGCGTTATAACCTCGACGCCGAGGGCTATGACGTCGAAACGGTCGGGCGCGGCGACGACGCCGACACCAGGCTGAAGGAGCACCTTCCCGATCTCATCGTGCTGGATTGGATGCTGCCGGGCCTTTCCGGAATCGAACTGTGCCGCCGTCTGCGGGCGCGGCCGGAAACCAGGGCGCTGCCGATCATCATGCTGACCGCGCGCGGTGAGGAAAGCGAGCGGGTCAGGGGCCTTGCCACCGGTGCCGACGACTACATCGTCAAACCGTTTTCGGTGCCGGAACTTTTGGCGCGGGTGAAGGGCCTGCTGCGACGCGCGAACCCGGAACGCCTGGCTACCGTACTCACCTATGGCGACATCAATCTCGACCGAGACAAACGCCGCGTCACGCGCTCCGGCCGTCCGATTGATCTCGGGCCTACCGAGTACCGCCTGCTGGAGTTTTTCCTGGAGCATCCCGGGCGCGTGTTCAGCCGCGAGCAGTTGCTCGACAGCGTCTGGGGCCGTGACATCTATATCGACGAGCGCACCGTGGACGTGCATATCGGCCGCCTGCGCAAACTGCTCAATCCAGATGGCGAGCAGGACCCGATCCGAACCGTGCGCGGCGCCGGATATGCGCTGGACGACCGGTTCGTAAAGGCCGAGTGAGTTGTCTACCCGCCTTCGCGGGGACGACAAATTCTACCTTGTCGGCTTGGTCTGCTGCCGGCGGCGGTCGCCCGCCGGCTGGTAGGCGATGCGGGAATGTTGTGCGCAGTAAGGTAGGCTCGGCAGCGCCTTGCCGCCGCAGAAGAAGAATTCCGGGCTACTGGGATCGCCGATCGGCCAGTGGCAGGTGGCCTCACTGAGTTCCTGCAGCGACAGCCGCTGGCTCATCGGCACTACATTGTCATAGGCGACCGGATCCGGCTCCATCTCGACTTCGAAGGCGTGGGCCAGCGCGGTGTTGCCGCGCGACTGCGGACGCGACACCCGCATCATGTGCTGGGCCGGGCGTGCCTTGCGCTGGCGCGGCGCCGCCGACGACGGGCTTTTGGCGCGGCCGGACAACCCCAGCCGGTGCACTTTGCCGATCACCGCGTTGCGGGTGACATTTCCGAGTTCCGCGGCGATCTGACTCGCCGACAGGCCGGCTTCCCAGAGTTTCTTCAGTTGTTCGACGCGATCGTCGGTCCAGGTCAATACCGTCATCGCACTCTATCCCTTCGGTTGCGCCGGCCATTTGCGGCGGCAACGCTACGAGTCCAGTTCCCAAAATCTCTGCAGGCAGAATCCCTTAGCCCTCGCCGGGCGCTGTTTTGCGCGCCCGGGCGTTTACGCCGAACATGAGAACCGTTGAGAGCAGAACGCCGCACGAGATGTCGTACCCGACAGCCCGGAGGCTACAATAGGCAGTGACTCACGCGCAAGAGTCCGCGTCACTCGTCCACACCTTCCGCCACCTTATAACTTGCGAGTCATTTTCCGCGGTGCGCTCCGGGTCCGTCGGTTCCAAGGGCGGTTGACAGTTGTCGGCGCGCGCATAGAATGATGACCGCGTGCCGCCCCGAAAAGGCGGCACGTTTTGTTTTCGCTTCGCCGGTGCCGAGCCGATCGCGCCATGGTGCTGTCGGAACCGCCCTGCTCAAACCGTCAGTGACGCCATGACCAAGAGCGCGCCATCACACCTGCTTCCCGTCTTCGCCAGGGCGGACCTTGCTTTCGAGCGCGGCGAAGGGGTGTGGCTGATCGGGACCGACGGCGAGCGTTATCTCGATTTCACCAGCGGCGTGGCGGTGAACGCGCTGGGCCATGCGCATCCGCATCTGGTCGCGGCGCTGCAGGAGCAGGCAACCAGACTCTGGCACATGTCGAACCTGTTCAAGAGTCCGGATGGCGAGCGGCTGGCGGCACGGCTGTGCGAACAAAGCTTTGCCGACTTCGTGTTCTTCTGTAATTCCGGCGCCGAGGCGATGGAATGCGCGCTCAAGATGACGCGCCACTACCATTTTTCCAAAGGCAGCCCGGAGCGCACCCGCATCATCACCTTTGAAGGCGCGTTCCACGGCCGGACCTTGGGCACCCTGGCTGCCACCGGAGCTGCCAAATATCTTGAAGGCTATGGCCCGCCGCTGGAAGGCTTTGACCAGGTGCCGCTTGGCGATCTCGACGCCGTCAAGAGGGCTATCGGCCCCAACACCGCCGGCATCCTGATCGAGCCTCTGCAGGGCGAGGGCGGCGTCCGCGCCCCGCCGCATGCGTTCTTCCGGGCCTTGCGCGAACTCTGCGACGCCAACGGTCTGCTGCTGATATTCGACGAGGTGCAGACCGGCATGGGCCGCACCGGCGAATTGTTCGCCTACAAGCGGCTCGGCGTCGCGCCCGACGTGATGTCGCTGGCGAAGGCGCTCGGCGGCGGTTTTCCGATCGGCGCCTGCCTTGCCACGGCGGAAGCCGCGGCCGGCATGGCGCCGGGCTCGCACGGCTCCACCTTCGGCGGCAATCCGCTGGCGGTGGCGGCGGCCAATGCGGTGCTGGACGTGATGCTGAAGCCCGGCTTCTTCGAGCACGCGCAGAAAATGTCGCTGCTGCTGAAGCAGAAGCTGGCCTCGGTGGTGGACCGCTATCCCCAGGTGCTGGCCGAGGTGCGCGGCGAGGGGCTGCTGATCGGCTTGAAGGCCGTGGTGCCGTCGGGCGATCTCGTCAATGGCTTGCGCGATCAAAAGCTGCTCAGCGTCGGCGCCGGCGAAAACGTGGTGCGGTTCCTGCCGCCGCTGATCGTCACCGAATCCGAGATCGACGAGTCCGTCGCCCGGCTCGAGCGCGCCTGCGTGGCGCTGTCCGATCCGCAGCTGAAACGGGCGGCGGGGCAATGAGCACGCCGCCGCGGCATTTCCTCGATCTCAGCGCGTTGCCGGCGAAAGAATTGCGCACCATGCTCGACGCCGGAGCCGCGATGAAGGCGCAGCACAAGCGCGACAAGCCGCTCGACGGCAAGACGCTGGCCATGATTTTCGAGAAGCCGTCGACCCGCACCCGCGTTTCATTCGACGTCGGCATGCGCCAGCTCGGTGGCGAATCGATCGTGCTGACCGGAGCGGAGATGCAGCTCGGCCGCGGTGAAACCATCGCCGACACGGCGCGGGTGCTGTCGCGCTATGTCGACGCCATCATGATCCGTATTCTCAATCACGACTCGCTGCTGGAACTGGCGGCTCATGCCACCGTGCCGGTGATCAATGGGCTGACACGGCGCTCGCATCCCTGCCAGGTAATGGCGGATCTGATGACGTTCGAGGAACATCGCGGGCCGGTCGAGGGCCGTACCGTGGCGTGGACCGGTGACGACAATAACGTGCTGGCGTCGTGGGCGCATGCGGCGGAGCGGTTTCACTTTCAATTAAACGTGGCGACGCCGCCGCAGCTTGCGCCGAATAAGGCGATGAAGGACTGGATCAAGGCCACCAACGCGCCGATCGTGCTCGGCAACGATCCGGAAACCGCGGTGCGCGGCGCCGATTGCGTCGTCACCGACACATGGGTGTCGATGGGCGACAAGGATGGCGAGCACCGGCACAATTTGCTGAAGCCGTATCAGGTCAACGCCAAGCTGATGGCGTTGGCAAAACCCGACGCGCTGTTCATGCACTGCCTGCCGGTTCATCGCGGCGAAGAGGTTACCGATGAGGTGATCGACGGTCCGCAATCGGTCGTGTTCGACGAAGCGGAAAATCGCCTGCACGCGCAGAAGGGCATCTTGGCGTGGTGCTTCGACAAGGTGGGGTAGGACTACGCCGTCGTCTCGCGAAGGCGGGGACCCATAGCCTCCAACCATCGGTTCGAGCATTGCTGTCCTCAAGCGTTGACACTGCCGCCCCACATCGCCGTCGGTGATTATGGGTCCCACCTGCCTTCGCGGCGATGACATCAGGATATTTCACGCCACTCCAGGGGGTTTCGATTCACGTCCATCGACCCCAAATAAAGCGCCATGACCCCATCATCTCCCGATCAGAAACCCGTCGCCGAACCCCCGATCCGCGCCCCATCCCCGGTTCCGGTCGACGACGCCGTGCTGCCGTTCGAGGTCGCCTCGCTCGACCTGCGCGGACGGTTGACGCGGCTTGGCCCGGCGCTCGACGACATTCTCAACAAGCACGATTATCCGGCGCCGGTTGGCAAACTGCTCGGCGAGGCGATCGTGCTCACCACCTTGCTCGGCTCGTCGCTGAAGTTCGACGGCCGCTTCATCCTGCAGACCCAGACCGATGGTCCGGTGTCGTTTTTGATCGTGGATTTCCAGGCTCCGGACCGGTTGCGCGCCTATGCGCGTTTCGATGCCGCGCGGCTTGCGCCGGGTCTGAATTCCGGCGCGCTGCTGGGACATGGCCATCTCGCCATGACCATCGATCAAGGTGCGGATATGAGCCGCTATCAGGGGCTGGTGGCGCTCGAAGGCGGCAGCCTCGAAGACGCCGCCCACGAATATTTTCTGCGCTCCGAGCAGATTCCGACCAGGGTGCGGCTCGCGGTCGGCGAGGAATGGCGCGGCGGAGAAGGACCACGGCATCGCTGGCGTGCCGGCGGCCTGCTGCTGCAATTCCTGCCCAAGGCGCCCGAGCGCGCGCGGCAGCCCGACCTGGACCCCGGCGACGCGCCGGAAGGAGTGGCGGCGCACACGGTGGCCGAAGACGACGCCTGGGTCGAAGGCCAGTCGCTGATCGCAACGGTAGAAGACGTCGAACTGATCGACCCGGATCTGTCGGGCGAACGGCTGCTGTATCGATTGTTTCATGAGCGCGGCGTGCGGGTGTTTCCGTCGCTGCCGCTGCGCGCGCAATGTTCGTGCTCGCGCGAGGCGGTGTCAGCGATGCTGAAAAGTTTCGCGCCGAACGACCGCGCCGAGATGGTGAAAGACGGCAAGATCGCGGTGACCTGCGAATTTTGTTCATCGGTGTATGAGTTCACGCCGGAACAGGCGGGGGTGGAGTAGGTCTTCCCCGGGCGTGTACGGCCGGACCCCGGCTCAGCGCATCGCTTTGCGAACAACTGCGCGTTGCGATGCGTCAGGGGAACGGAGCGCATCTCCGCGTCATACGCGGGCTTGACCCCGCATCCATCGGGCTTGGCAAGAGTCTTTCGAACAGAATGGATTGCCGCGTGCCAGGCGCCGAACACCTTAATTCAGCGTGCGCTTGCCATCCGGGCTGTCGAGCGAAAACGTCGGAACGTCGATCTCGAAAGGTTCGCCGCTCGCGGTCACCATTTGATAGCGCCCCGCCATGATGCCCGACGCGGTCGGCAGCGGCACCCCCGAGGTATATTCGAAGCGTTCGCCCGGCGCGAGCACCGGCTGCTCGCCGACCACGCCTTCGCCGCGAATCTCCTGCTTTCGTCCAGTGCCGTCGGTGATGATCCAGTGCCGCTTCCGCAATTGCACGGTTTCGCTGCCCGAATTGACGATGACAATGGTGTAGGACCAGAAATATTCCGGCTTGTCGGCGGACGAACGTTCCGGCAGGAAATTCGGCTCGACGGTGACTTCAATCTGGCGGGTCACGGCGCGGTACATGCGGGCGTCTTTCAAAGTGCTCAAGGACATCATAGCGAAAAGCGGCGGCGAAACCAAACTTCGAAAGGTCTGGCGCCCGCTCACCGTTGTTTCAACATAGTTCTAACCTAAAGCGCGCCGTGTTTCGCCCTGGAATCCGATTTGATAATGGCTTGCAACTTGCGGGCCAATGCGGTTTTACGGGACGGTGAAACACCCCGTCTGAAGCGGAGCCCGATGACGTCCGTCGCCGACCAGATTGCCGGACCCTCCATCGCAGTGGACGACGGCGCGCGGGCCGCGGCGGCCGCCATCGCGCTTCCGGTCGCAGGAACGGAACGCGAATTGCGGCTCGATCTGTTTCGCGGCCTGGCGCTGTGGCTGATCTTCATCGACCACCTGCCGCCCAACATCCTGACCTGGTTCACGATCCGGAACTACGGCTTTTCCGATGCTACCGAAATCTTCATCTTCATCTCGGGCTATACCGCGGCGTTCGTGTATGGCCGCGCCATGCTCGAGCGCGGCTTTATCGTGGCGACGGCGCGCATTCTCAAGCGGGTCTGGCAAATCTACGTCGCCCACGTATTCCTGTTCACCATCTTCCTTGCCGAGATTTCCTACGTTGCCACCAGTTTCGAGAACCCTCTTTATACCGAAGAAATGGGAATCCTCGATTTCCTGAAGCAGCCGGATGTCACCATCGTCCAGGCGCTGCTGTTGAAATTCCGTCCCGTCAACATGGACGTGTTGCCGCTCTACATCGTGCTGATGCTGTTTCTGCCGCTGATCCTGTGGATGATGGAACGCAGGCCCGACGTGACGCTCGGACTGTCGGTCCTGCTCTATGCGGCAACGTGGGAGTTCGATCTGTACCTCACCGCTTACCCAAACGGCTTCTGGGCCTTCAATCCGTTTGCCTGGCAGTTACTGTTCGTGTTCGGCGCCTGGTGCGCGCTGGGCGGCGCGAAGCGGATGTCACGAATCCTGTCGTCGCCGGTTACGCTGTGGATTTGTATCGTCTATCTGTTCGCCGCGTTCTGCGTGACGCTGACCTGGTATCTGCCGCAGCTTCCGCATGTGATGCCGCGCCGACTCGAGCAGTGGATGTACCCGATCAACAAGACCGATCTCGACGTGCTGCGGTTTGCGCATTTCCTGGCGCTGGCTGCGATCACCGTGCGTTTCCTGTCCAAGGATTGGCCGGGATTGAAATCGCCATGGCTGCGGCCGCTGGTCCTGTGCGGCCAGCATTCGCTCGAAATTTTCTGCCTGGGCGTGTTCCTGGCCTTCGCCGGGCATTTCGTGCTGGCCGAGGTGTCGGGCGGTGCCGGGATGCACTTCACTATCAGTATTTGCGGAATCGTCATTATGTCCGCGGCGGCTTGGGTGTTTTCGTGGTATAAGGACGTCGCGGCGAAGAGCGGAACGCGCGGGAAAAGCAGCGACGCCAACGCCGACATGGCGGGAGGGGCGTGATGAAGCCCGATTTGAGGACCGTTCTGGGCTCGATAATGCTGACGGGTTTTATGGCCGTCGTGCCCGCGCGCGCCGAAGATGCTCCTGCAACCTGCGAGGTTCCGGCCTATCTGCTCTCCAGCGAGAGTGCGCTGCCCAAGGTCGCCGAGGTCGTGAAAAAAGGCGGTAAATTGGACGTTCTGGTCGTTGGCAGCCGGTCGTCGACCATCAATACTTCCGATGGAACAGCCTATCCCAGCCGACTGCAAGCGATCCTCCGCGAAAAACTGCCCGGGGTTAACGTCAACATCGGCGTCGAGCTGCAAATCAAGAAGACCGCCGAGGAGGTCGCCGCCGGCCTGGGCAAGCTCGCTGAAGAGCGAAAACCGACCTTGGTTATCTGGCAGACCGGCACCGTCGATGCGCTACGATCGATCGACCCTGACGATTTCCGCGTCGGAGTCGATGACGGCGTTGCTGCACTGCAAAGCGCCGGAACCGACGTAATTTTAATGAATCTGCAATACAGTCCGCGCACTGAAACGATGATTTCCGCCGCTCCCTACATAGATAACATGCGTGTGGTGGCGCAGCAGCGCGATGTTCCGCTATTCGACAGGTTCGCAGTGATGCGCCATTGGAACGAGTCCGGCGATTTCGATCTGTTCAGCGCTACGCACGGCGTTGAGCTGGCGAAACGCGTGCATGATTGCCTTGGCCGCGCACTGTCGAAATTCCTGATTGACGCGGCGCACATCGGTCCGGCCCAGCAGAATTGAGGATTTGGCGTTAATGGGTTTCGGCGGTACTTCTTTCCGAACTGCGATCATTGCAATCCCGCTTGCAGCTCTGGTGCTGCTGGCGCCGGCGGCACAGGTGCAGGGGCGCGCGGAACCGGCGCAGGCCTTGCCGACCGACGGGACGCAAGCTGCCACGACCGGTACGGCCGGAATTGATCAGTTGCAGCAAAAGAGCCTCGCCGGCAAGGCGATCGAGAAGGTCAAGGAAGTCGCGAAGTCGGCCGGAGATATCCTCAGCCGCGTTCCGTGCCGCTCGCCGAAGGGCGATGGCAAATCGATGGGGTCGCTGCCGCATGTTGCCGCCAAATTGGTGGCGGGAAAACCGGTCTTGATCGTGGCGTTCGGATCGTCTTCGACGCAAGGTTTTGGCAGCACCTCACCGGAATTCACCTACCCTAACCGGCTTGCCGCACAGTTGCGCCGTCAGTATCCCGGCGTCGACATCACCGTGGTCAACCGCGGCAAGGGCGGCGAAGACGCTCCGGAAATGATGAAGCGGCTGCAGACCGAGGTGATCGACGTGAAGCCCGATATGGTGATCTGGCAGGTCGGCACCAATGCGGTATTGCGTAATCTCGATCCGGCCGAAACCGCAAAGCTGGTGGAAGAGGGTGTTGCGAGCATCCAGGCCGCGGGGGCCGATCTGGTGCTGGTCGATCCGCAATATTCGCCCGCGGTCAATGCCAAGGGCGAAAATGCCAGCCGGATGGTGCAGTTGCTGGGCAAGGTCGCCGAGCTACGGCATGCCGGATTTTTCCCCCGTTTCGAGGTGATGCGCGACTGGCATGAGAAGCAGTCGATTCCATTCGATAGTTTCGTCGTCGCCGACGGCCTGCACATGAACGACTGGGGCTATGCCTGCTTCGCCCAACTGCTTGGCGACGACATCATCAAATCGGTTGGCCAGATCAAGCTCGGCGTCGCCGTGCCGCCGAACGTGCAGGCGTACCGGCCGATGTAGTTAACGAACTTGGCGTTTGATGCGGGCCCGGCTCTGCGAAGCGGCATGAAGAAGGCCGCATTGCGTCGGGAAACGAGCGCTAAGCCTGCTCCAGCGCGGCGGCAAAATCCTCGATCAAATCGTCGCGGTGCTCGAGACCGGCGGAGAACCGCACAAACCCCTCGCTGATGCCGAGTTCGGCGCGGGCCTCTGGTGTCAGCCGCTGGTGCGTGGTGGTTGCGGGATGCGTCACGAGGCTCTTGGCATCGCCGAGATTGTTCGAAATCCGCGACAGTTTCAGCGCATTGAGCATGCGGAACGCGCCGGCCTTGCCGCCCTTGACCTCGAAGCCGATCAGCGTCGATCCGGCGCGCATCTGCTTCTTCACCAACACTGCCTGCGGATGATCGGCGCGGCCGGGGTAGATCAGCCTCGAGATCTTCGGATGGCTTGCCAGCGCGTCGGCGATGGCCGCCGCGGTTTCGGTCTGCGCGCGCACCCGGATCGCCAGCGTCTCCAGCCCCTTCAATAGCACCCATGCGTTGAACGGGGACATCGAGGGGCCGGTCTGGCGCAGAAAAGTGTGGATGTGGTCGGCAATGAAGGCTTCCGATGACAGAATGATGCCGCCGAGGCAGCGGCCCTGGCCATCGATATGCTTGGTTGCCGAATACACGACCACGTCGGCGCCCAGCGCCAACGGACTCTGCCAGATCGGCGTCGCGAACACGTTGTCGACGATCAGCCGGGAGCCTGCCTGGTGCGCGATCTCGGCGATGGCGCCGATATCGAGCACGTCGAGCGTGGGGTTTGTGGGGCTTTCCAGGAAGCAGCTTTTCGTGTTCGGCCGCATCGCCTGCTTCCACTGCGCGAGATCGAGGCCGTCGACCAGCGTGGACTGGATGCCGTAGCGCGGCAGCAGATCTTCCACCACATAGCGGCACGAGCCGAACATCGCCTTGGCCGCCACCACATGGTCGCCGGCTTTCAGCGGTGCAAGAATAGCGGTGGTCACCGCGGCCATGCCGGTGGCGGTAGCGCGCGCCGCTTCAGCACCTTCGAGTTCGATCATCCGGCGCTCGAACATTGAAACGTTCGGATTGGAAAAGCGCGAATAGAGAAAGCCGGGATCGTCGCCCTTGAAGCGCGCCTCGCACTGTTCGGCGGTGTCGTAGACAAAGCCTTGCGTCAGGAACAGAGCCTCGGACGTTTCGCCGTATTGCGAGCGTAGCGTGCCGGAATGGACCAGCCGGGTTTCGGGGCGGTAATGTGCAGTGGATGATGCTTCCGTCACGTGACCTCCATCGTGACCGTCGAGAAACGATCACAAAAAAACCGGCCTGGAAAAATTTCCACAAGCCGGGATCACACGTGTCCCCGGCCTGTTTAGCGACTTGTTTAACGTGGCTGCAAGCCGGCCGGCTCAAATCACCACGGGATAAGTCGTGCTGTTAATCCACCTCGCCCTTTCCGTCAAGTCCGCCTTCGGATAACCGATAAAGTCGGTATTTTCAGCGGCTGGAATGGCAACGAGCCGTCCCCGAAGGACAACCAACGTGGCGTTTGCGCTTGCCTCCGATGCCAATGGCATTCTGCCCGACCGCATGATCGCGGCGATGGCGGATGCCGGGTTCATTCTGCCGGCCTATCCGTTTGTCGAAAGCCAGATCCAGCCCGCCAGCCTCGATCTGCGGCTTGGCGATACCGCCTACCGCGTCCGCGCCAGCTTCCTGCCCGGTCCGGGTTCGACGGTAGCCGAGCGCATCGACGAATTGAAACTGCACGAAATCGATCTGAGCGATGGCGCGGTACTGGAAACCAACTGCGTCTACATCGTGCCGTTGCTGGAAAGCCTCGCGCTGCCGCCCGAGATTGTCGCCGCCGCCAATCCGAAAAGCTCGACCGGGCGGCTCGATGTGTTCACGCGGGTGATCGCCGACGGCACACGGCGGTTCGACATGATCGGTGCCGGCTATCATGGGCCGCTCTATGCCGAGATCAGCCCGAAGACATTTCCGGTGTTGCTGCGCGAGGGATCGCGGCTGTCGCAGGCGCGTTTTCGCACCGGCGACGCCATCCTCAATGCCGACGAACTTGATGCACTGCACCATCTGGAGCGGCTGGTCGATGCCGACGACGCCGATCTCGTCAACGGCGTGGCCTTGAGCGTCGATCTAAGCGGCGCGAATGCCAATGGCTTTGTTGGCTACCGTGCCAAGCGGCACACCGGCGTGGTCGATATCGATCGCCGCGGCGGATATGCGGTCGAGGAATTCTGGGAGCCGATCGCCGCGCGTCCCGACGGCAGCCTTATCCTCGACCCCGGCGAGTTCTATATCCTGGCATCGAAAGAGGCGGTGCAGGTGCCGCCGGATTACGCCGCCGAAATGGTGCCGTTCGATCCGTTGGTCGGCGAATTCCGCGTGCATTATGCGGGCTTTTTCGATCCGGGCTTCGGTTACGCCGGCACCGGCGGGCACGGTTCGCGCGCGGTGCTGGAAGTACGCTCCCGCGAGGTGCCGTTTATTCTGGAGCACGGCCAGATCGTCGGCCGCCTGGTCTATGAGAAAATGCTGGCGCGGCCCGACGCGCTCTACGGCCAGCGCATCGGTTCCAACTACCAGGCGCAGGGATTGAAGCTCAGCAAGCATTTTCGGGTAGCTTAGCGTGGGGCCTGGATAAGCCAAGCGACATCGAGGACCGGCGCCGTGCTCGCTCCGGCTGTCGTTACGATCATCCGGTCTACTTCATCGCCGACCTGGCCGACGGTGTGACACGCCATACCGCGTTGCCGACATCGTCGGCGACCAGCAACGCGCCTTGCTTGTCGATTCTGACGCCGACGGGGCGTCCCTGTGCTTCGCCCTTGTCATTCAAGAATCCGGTCAGGATATCCTGCGGCTGCCCGGACGGCATGCCGTTGGCGAACGGCACGAAAATCACCTTGTAGCCGGCGCGCGGCTTGCGATTCCACGAACCGTGCTGGCCGACAAAGGCGCCGCCGGCCATCGCTTCCGGAAACAGGTTGCCGGTGTTGAAGGTGAGACCAAGCGACGCGGTATGTGCGCCCAACGCATAATCCGGCGCAATCGCTTTCGCCACCAGATCGGGCCGCTGCGGATCCATGCGGGTATCGACGTGCTGGCCGTAATAGCTATAGGGCCAGCCATAAAACGCGCCGTCCTTTACGGATGTCATATAGTCGGGCACCAGATCGTTGCCGAGTTCATCGCGCTCATTGACGGTAACCCACAACGCGCCGCTCTGCGGCTGCCAGGATGGCCCGTTGGGATTGCGCAGGCCCGATGCAAATACGCGCCATTGTCCGCTGGCACGATCGACTTCGAGAACGGCGGCGCGATTGGCTTCTGCATCTATGCCGTTCTCGCCGACGTTGCTGTTGGAACCGACGGTCGCATACAGTTTGCCGCCGTCCTGGCTGGCGGCAAGATCCTTGGTCCAGTGATGGTTGATGGTGCCGCCCGGCAGGTCAGTGAGCTTTACGCCCGGCGCCGTGATCTTGGTATCGCCATCGTGATATGGAAATTTCATGATAGCGTCGGAGTTCGCCACATAGAAATCGCTACCGACCAGTACCATGCCGAAGGGCGAATTCAGCTTTTCGAGAAACACGCTTTTGGTCTCCGCGACGCCGTCGCCGTCGCCGTCGCGGAGCAGGGTGATACGGTTGGCGCTCGGCACGCCGGCGCCAGCCCATTTCTGTACCTGCTTCATGATGAAACCTTTGACGCCTTTGGCATCATCGGGCTTCGGCGGGGCGTTGCTTTCGGCCACCAACACGTCGCCGTTCGGCAGCACGTAGACGGTGCGCGGATGATCCAGCCCGGTCGCGAACGCATTCACGGCCATGCCGTTGGCGGCGGTGGGTTTGGCGCCGGAGGGCCAGCCTTTGGCGGTTGCGATATTGACGGTAGGAAGTACCGAACTCTGCGGCGCCGGCAGGGTCGGCGCGGCGCCATAACTCTGCTGCGCGGTCGCTGTGTCCTGCGGGTCGTTACAGGCGGCGAGCGGAAGTGCCAGCGCTCCCACACATGTAGCGAGCAGAAGTCGGGTGTGCATGATGGTTCCCTTCGGTTAACCCGTGGTAATTCGCGAACCAGGAGAACGTTCATGACGCCTGTCATGAAAATCATGTGAATTGCGTGTGGCCGGGCTATGCTTGGCAGCGTGCAAAGCAGCGGATGGGGGAGTTATGACCGGACAGAGCGACGCGCAGGAAGCAAAATGGTTGCGATGGCGGAGCATCGCCGACCTTTACCACGCCTATTTCACCGGCCTCATTCTGACCATCGTCACCCGGCGCGGTACGGCCGATGCAGCCGAATTCCTGTTTCGGGTGTTTCGCCGCCAGCAGCAGGAGCGTTTCCTGCCCGGCCTTGAAAAGCTGGGGTTGAGCGGGTTGCCGCCGGCCGTGGCGGCCGCGCAGTACCACTACTTGTCGAACTGGATTGGAGGCGTTTCGGTTGAGTATATGTACGAATCCGATCGCAAGGCCTGGATCCGATATCCGCCGCCGCGCTGGATCTGGCACGGCACCGCGATCTGCGGCGTCCCGGGGGAGGTGTCGCGTGCGATGCTGCGCGGATGGCACGCCAACAATGGCGTGTCACTCGGCAATCCGAAGCTCGGCTTCGTTTGCACCAAGCAGAGCGTGGATGGACAGGATGGCCTCGAAGGCTATTATTACGAATACGACCACGCGCTCGACGTCGATCAGCGCCTGGTATTCGCGCGCCATCTGCAGGCGCCTCCGTTCGATGCTGAAAAAGCCCCGGCGCTGCCGGTATCGATCTGGCCTAAGCCGCGACTTGAGAAAGCGTATCGCAATTACGCGATGGAATATGTGAAGACTGCGGCTCCCGTGGCGGTGCAGCTGTTCGGTCCCGCCGACGCCGGATATCTTTTGCACCTCACCGGTAAACTGATCGGCATGCAATATTTCGATGAGATCGCGCATGGTCTTGGCACGGGCCGCGGAGATGCGCAGAAATTCGATGAGTTTTTGGTCGCGCTGTTTGAAGCGCAGGACGATGTCGTCGAGGCCGGTGACCGGCGCGACGTGTTCGAAACGATTCAGCGCACCTGGAAGCTGATGGACAGCGTTACCGATTATCACCCGGCCTGCGCAAGCGTTCTGAAAGGACTAATCGAAGGCCTTGGCGCCGGTTGTGGCCGAGATATTGCACCGGAGATGAAGCTCGGCCCAGGCGGCGCGCCGCCTTTTGTCTGGTCGATCGGTTCAGGCGTCTGATTGCACTCTTTGCAGACCCCTGATGCGCCGCCGCGGCATGATTTCGTCGCCGATCGGTGATAGGAAACACCGCGCCGCATCAGAATCGGCATTTAGGGAGCAGAAATGTCCGATATCGGGGTCGCCGAACTTCCGCTTACCGATGATGAGAAGCTTCCGCTTCCGCCGATTATGGCGCCGGCACGGAATTTACTGCTCGACGGCCCGATTTTGCGGACACTGCTGCGGCTGGCCTGGCCAAACGTCGTGGCCCTTAGCGCCGGCGTTTGCGTGGTTATTGCGGAGACGTCTTATATCGGTCGGCTCGGCGTCGAGTCGCTTGCTGCAATGGCGCTGGTGTTTCCGTTCGTCATCCTGACCATGACCATGTCGGGCGGCGCCATGGGCGGCGGCGTGTCGTCGGCGATCGCCCGCGCGCTCGGCGCCGGCAATGTCGAGCGCGCATCGATGCTGGCGTCGCACGCGCTGCTGATCGGCGTCTGCTTCGGGCTGGCGTTTACCCTGGGTATGCTGCTCTTCGGGCCGAGGCTGCTGCAATTGCTCGGGGGCCGCGGCGACGTGCTCGGCCAGGCGATCGGCTATGTCCAGATTTTTTTTGGCGGTGTGGTCATCGCGTGGCTGATGAACACGCTGGCGGGAATCCTGCGCGGCACCGGCAACATGAAACTGCCCTCGCTGATGGTGCTCGGCTCTGCGGCCTGCCAGATCATTCTCGGCGGCACGCTTGGACTTGGGCTTGGTCCGGTGCCGCAATTCGGCATGCGCGGCGTCGCCGCCGGTTCGCTGATCGCCTATTCGCTCAGTGGGTCGATCATGGCGTGGTATATTCTGTCCGGCCGCGCGCGGGTCAATTTTGTCATCAAGGGACTCCGAATCCAGCGCGACATGTTCTTTGATATCCTGAAAGTCGGCGCGGTTTCCTGCTTCTCGCCGCTGCAGTCGGTGCTGACCATCACTATCTTCACCCGCATGCTTGCCGACTTCGGCACCGAAGTTCTCGCGGGCTATGGCATCGGTGCCCGGCTCGAATTCATGCTGACCTCGATCGCGTTCGCGGTGGGCATCGCATCGGTGCCGATGGTCGGGATGGCGGTCGGCGCGGGACGGATCGCGCGGGCGCGGCGGATCGCCTGGATTGCCGGTTGCGTATCGTTTGCCTCGGTCGGTTTGGTCGGCACCGTCATTGCCGTCTTTCCCGACCTCTGGGTCAACATTTTCACCAACGATCCCGGCGTGCGCGCCGCCAGCCGGGAATATCTGCATACGGCGGCGCCGATGTACGCCTTCATCGGGCTGTCGATCTCGATGTATTTTTCCTCGCAGGGCGCTGCGAAAGTTCTGGGGCCGGTGCTGGCCCAGACCGCCCGTCTGTTGTTTGTGGGAATCGGGGGCTGGTGGCTGCTGTTGCACCAGCCGACCGCCGCGAACTTCTTTGCACTGGCGGCGGCATCGATGGTGCTGTTGGGCACGCTGTCCGCGTTGAGCGTAATTCTGACCCGATGGGGACCGAAAGCAGTATCGGTGCCGCAAATCCGCCCGGCGCTCTCTTGAATCCATGTCGTTGCGCGGCCTCGCAAAGCACTGGACCGGAATGACGGCCGCAAATTTAAGCCGCCGCGATGCGTCTGGCCAAGAATTGGACGTCGAGACGCCAGCTCGCGCCATTGTCAAGAGAGGTCTCGCCACGCCAAGTGAAGGAATCCGGCGTGATATCGCAAAAGCTCCAGCGCACCGGTTGGCCGTCGGAATTCGTCCCTAGTTGAACGATATCGTTGCCATGCCGGCGCCCGATCATGCTCAGGAAATTCAGCGTTACCGGGTCGTTCCACTGAATCCGCCAGGCGTCGATCCGCGGATCGTAAATCCGCAGCGTGGTGCCGAAGGAATTGGCGTTGGCCGCGGCGTCGCCTTGGCGCAACGCGCCGCGCGGCGGGACGATCCAGACGTCCTGGATCGCACGTCCTTCCAGCGTCCAGCCGAAATGCCACTCGCCTTTGCGTTGACGTATGCCGCCGGCGAAAAACCGGGTAACGTCGAGTTCCCACGCGCCAACCAGCCACCCGTAAAGGTCCATCTTGCCGGCACGATCTGCGGCGGCGCCATCGGCGCCGAGCGCATCGAGAAATGGCGAGGCGCTCATGCGGCGTCGCGCCTGAACTGCTTCTGCATCGCCAGCGCCCCCTGATCCATCTGGCCGTCGATGTAAGGCGCGATTTCGTCCGGCAGCACGTCAGCGATCCACAGCACGCGGCTGCGGTTGTTGCCGTCGGCGAAGACCTGGATCGAGGCGCTGTGCTGTTTTACGCGCGGGCTGACAACGGAATAGACCAGCCGCATCCGCGCTTCGTCCATGGTGACCAGCAATTCCTGCGCGACATTGCCATTGGCGAAGGTGACGAAACGGGAATCACCATCGAGCTTGCAATCGATGACAAAACCCGGCGCGACGCGCTGATGCACCGCGCCGAAATCACGCGCCGCGGCCCAAACTTCGTCGGGACGGGCGTCAAGAGGAATCTCCTTGTAGATGGAAGCCACGGCTGGTTTCTCCGGTTTGAAACTCGTCATCCTGAGAAGCCGCGCTGTTGCGCGGCGTCTCGAAGAAGCGATGGGACATGCGGCCACACCGCTTCAATATTGTTGCCGTCGGGATCGATCAGAAACGCGGCGTAATAAATCGGCTGTAATCGGCGCGCGGTCCTGCGCCATTGTCGCGGCCACCGGCTTTCAGACCCTCGGCATGGAATTCTTGATCGCGGCGTGAGCGGGCGCGCGGAACGCGACATGCGCGCCCGCCGCGATGTCCCTGCTCGGATAGAGCCACAGCGCCGGCTTGCCTTTGGGCCCGAAACCCGCGCCGCTGGCGTCGCGCGAGCACAGCACATATCCGAGCGGCTTCAATGCCGCTTCGTAAACGCGCACGCTTTTGTCGAGATTTTGAGGTTTTCAATCCAATGTGGTCGTACATGACGTGCTCCCCGATCGGCGCGCAAGCGGCCCGCTTTCGGAAATCATCCTAGTCAGTGCACGGCCAGCCGATCTTGGAGAATCTTGCGGTCGCCGCGTGACGCCTGGCGGAACCGGAGCGGCGAAACGCCGGCGGCGCGATGGAAGGTGCGGACGAAATTGGAGAGATCGCCGAACCCGACGTCGAACGCGATGTCGGTGATCGAACGGCCGCCGTCATCAGCCAGCATGCGTGCGGCATGACGCAGCCGCGAGCGCACCAGATACTGGTGCGGACTGACGCCGAGGGTGCTGGAAAACAGCCGCAGGAAATGAAACGGACTGAGGCCGGCCTGATCGGCGGCGTCTTCCAGGTCGATCTGCCGCTGCGAATGCGCATCGATCCATAGCGCCGTCTCCACTGCGCGGCGGCGATCACGCGCGGCCGCCCGCATCGGCTTTTGCGTCCGTCCCGAAACCACCTCGACAAAACGGTTCGCCAGCACGTGCCCCATTTCGTCAAGCCCGATATCGCTGCGGCCGCAAGCCGCAGCCTGGGCGAGTTCACCGAGCACCATCAATTCGGGCAGCGGCGGCGCGCAGCCGGTGTGCCAGACATCGGCTCGGCCGCCGATGCTGTCGACCAGCTCGGGCGCAAGGGCGAACGACAGGCATTCGTCGCCGCAGATATGGTGGTCATGAGTGCAGACGTATTCGTCGCCGGGATGGCCGACCAAGATGGATCCGGCCACCAGTTCGAACGATTGACCGCGCTTGGTGCATCCGAAGCTGCCCTTGCGGACGTAGGCGACCGAATGGCAGTGATGCTGTTCGACAAACGGTTTTGTGTCCGGCCGGGCGGTGCAGCGGTAGTCATATACGGAGATCAAATCGCCTTGCAGCAGGACAGTTGCCGTCATGCTGCAATTCTAGCTCTGCGGGGGGATCGGGGCAACCGAAAGCAGGAAAATCGAGCCGTGTTACGGGTTGGTCGGGAAATGCTCCGCCGCCGACGCGGCGTCAGAACCGCTTGGCGGATCGGGCGGTCTCGGCTAAATCAAAGGCTGGGGAATAACGACGCGGGCGTAGTTCAATGGTAGAACGGCAGCTTCCCAAGCTGCATACGAGGGTTCGATTCCCTTCGCCCGCTCCAGCTCTCCGAACCGGTCGAAACCGGCGCCGCTCCAGCCCCGGAGCGGTCTGCATGAATGCCGAATTCCACCGTTACGCCGTCTTGATCCAGACTGCCTTGACGTTGAGGTAGTCGTCGACGTGTTGCAGCCCGGATTCCCGGCCATACCCGCTCATCTTGTAGCCTCCAAACGGGACCGCGGGGTCCATGGCCTGGTAACAGTTCACCCAGACGGAGCCCGCGCGAATCGCTCCGGCGAGGCGATGGGCCTTACTGACGTCGCGTGTCCAAATGCCACTGCCGAGTCCGAACATTGTGGAGTTTGCGCGCCGCACCAACTCATCAATGTCTTCGAAAGATATTGCCGAGATCACCGGCCCAAATATCTCTTCCTGAGCGATGCGCATATCGTCAACGACATCTGCAAAAACCGTCGGCGCGACAAAATAGCCTTGTGCCAGCGCCCCTTCTTTCAGCCGGGTGCCGCCGGCAATCGCCCGCGCTCCTTCCTGTCGACCGAGGTCGAGATAGGAGGTTACGCGGTCTAGCTGCTGTTCGGAAACGAGCGGACCAATCTGGGTTTCCGGATCGAGGCCGTTGCCAACGCGCAGGCGCTTGCCGAACTCTGCAACGCGATCGACGAATTCCGCATAGATTCGCCGCTCCACAAACAGTCGAGTTCCGGCGCTGCAGGTCTGACCGGAGTTGGCGAATACGCCCATCGCCGCACCGGCCACCGCCAGTTCCAGGTCGGCATCGGCAAATACGACGTCTGGCGACTTGCCGCCGAGTTCCAGCGACACCCGCTTAAGGTTTCCTGCTGACGCCTTCACGACCGATTGGCCAGTGACGTGGGAGCCGGTAAAGGCGACCTTGTCGACGTCTGGATGCGCAGCCAGCGCCGCGCCGGCGGTTTCTCCGAAGCCGGGAACGATATTGATAACACCTGGTGGAACACCGGCCTCAAGAGCCAACTCGCCGAGCCGTAACGGCGTCAGAGAAGCTTCTTCGGCGGGTTTCAGCACCACGGTGCAGCCGGTAGCGAGGGCAGGCCCGATCTTCCAGATCGCCGCGCCGAGAGGACCATTCCACGGAATGATCGCGCCGACGACGCCGACCGGCTCTTTCAGCGTATATGAAAAGAAATCACCCGGCTGTGAGTTATGAATCGTTTCTCCGTGGATCGAAGTGGCCTGACCGGCGTAGTAGCGCAGCATACCCAAAGCGCGGCGCCGCGACCCCCGCGTTCGGCTGATCGGTGCGCCCATGTCGAGCGTATCGAGCGCGCTGAGTTCATCGAAATGGCGTTCCACAAGGTCGGCAAGCCGTAGCAGAATCTCCTGGCGCTCAAACGGCTTGAATTTGCTCCATGGACCGTCGAAAGCTCGACGCGCCGCGATCACAGCACGATCGATATCTTCCTCGCTGCCCTCGGCAACCGTGGCAAGTAGCTCGCCAGTTGCCGGATTTATGCTCTCAAACTCTTTTCCCGATGCCGCGCTCACCCATTTCCCATCGATCAGAATTTTCTTGAACGAACCATCGGCATATTTGTGACGTGCAAACGGCAGGGCTTTTGCTTTTGTCATTTCTCGATCCTCGTAAGAATCCGCATTCCAGTTTCAACTGACGGAGCGCTTGCTCGACGTGGAACGGTTACTGGGGCTTACCCAGACTCTTCCCGCTCATCTTTCTTGGCAACTCGAGCATCAAGAGGACGAACGAGATATCGCACCAGTTTCTGATTGGCGACCGCTCGCCCTCTCTCGCTAAATCCCAACGAAACATGGAATGCGTCCGATGTCGGATTTGGCGGGGCCACGTTGACCTCGCATCCTACGATCTCCCGGCCCGCGCGCCGCGCCTTACAGAATAAATCCATATAAAGCGAACGCGCCAAGCCACGTCTCCGTGCTCCGGGAGTGATGACCACGCGGTCGACGTAGACAAAACGCGGATAGCGCTGCCGAAACCAAAGATAATTCGGGCTACGGTATTCAGCACTTTCGTCAAACGCCAACAAGAACCCGTCAAGGTCACCGACCCTGCGGGCGTGAAATGCGTGTTCTACGAGCCAGCGCAACTGACCGTAATCAAGATAGGAAAGCTCTTCCGCATAGGCGTTGTTCAGCTCGAGGACGGCCTTCTCCAAGGAAGACGGGATTGGTGACGGTGAAGAAGTGCACATCGGTCACATCGCGGACAAAGATCAATCGGGTTTCACAATCTCCGCTCTAGCTCCCGCACATCAAGAACGCAGCGCCTGGAGCCATCGCGGATTTAGGCATCGAAGTTTGCCCTCGGGGTCGGTTCGGACGTTGAAAGTAGGGGTCTGGTGAAGCAATCGGTTGTGAATTTCACACCCCGCCCGGCCGCCTGGCGCCTCGAATATGTCGATAAATCTTTACCGTTTAAAGGCTGCTCGCCAATATATAATGAAATATATAGTAATAATATATCATACAATATTTAAGTATATCGCGACTAGACCGTTATATTGATGTATATATAAGATATACCTTTGAATATTTAAGTATTGCCCAATTTCCGCCAAGGACGATTACTCTTGTAGGCGGTGCCGCCAAACTTCGGCCCTCCGGGATCAGGCCCCCCATCCTCAAGGCTCAAAGGCCGAAGCCGCGGGCGCGTCCCAGTCCCTCTATTCAACTAGCGAGGATCATCATGACCACTCTGGCCCATCGCGAAACCACGCTTGACCAGCTGACCCGAGATGTTGAACAGCATTACCAAACGGTCTTCACCGCAGATGAAATTTGGCGGCTTCGCAACAACCTGTTGCGCGACGGATACATAAGACTGACGGAGCTTCTCCCGCGCAACGTCATGGCCGCTCTCCAGAAGGACGTGAAATCGATCGTTGCCAAGGCCGCCCGCCGAATAGACATCACGGTGGAGCACACCGGCAACACGCCGCGCAAAATGTCGACCGTCAATTTCGCGGACATCACCAAATTCGGCGAGTTCGCGCCGTCATTATATGCGTTGAAACCCTTGCGCAATTTGCTCAGTCAGGTAGCCGGTCATGATGTACGCGACTGCGAATACCAGCCGGAGAGGCTGACGATAACCAAACAAGAAAAGCCCGGCGACACTCACGGCTGGCACTGGGGCGACTACCAATACGCGCTGATATTCATCATCGAGGCGCCCTCGGTAGATGCGGGCGGGATGCTGCAGTGTGTGCCGCACACGACCTGGAACAAGAAAGACCCGCAGATCAACCGATTTTTATCTGAAAATCCGATACGGAGTTATCACCACGATAGTGGAGACATCTACTTCTTCCGCACCGATACAACATTGCATCGAACGTCGCCGATTGAACGCGACTGCCTCAGGATCATTTTGAATTTCACCTATGCCGGTCCTGACGACCTCAACAAGGATCGGACGCATGAAACGATGGAAGCGATTTATGAGTTTGCTTGAGCAAGGACAGGTATGGCGTGCGAGATGAGCCGGCCTCATCTCGCACAAGTCAACTCAAACAAATCAGGGGCGGAAAATGCATATCGGTCTTATCGGTTCATCGCTTCGGGAAAATGAACGGCGGGCTCCAATCCACCCTCGTCACTTTCCTGCTCTTGCGCCCGAGGTCCAGCAAAAACTGGTGATCGAAAAGGGCTATGGAGAAAGGTTCAACGTCAGTGACAAGGAGCTTGCGCCTTTTGTGCAGGCTTTCGCCACCCGCGACGAAATCCTGCGGCGGGCGCAACTTGTCATTCTCGCCAAGCCGATGGAGGCCGATCTGCATGCGTTGCGCGAGGGCAGCACCCTGTGGGGATGGCTGCATTTCGTTCTCTATGGGCATCTCGCCGATATCGCCATCGAACGACGCCTCAGCGTAATCACTTGGGAAGGTATGTATGAAGGCGCCTTCAGCGGCGGTCGTCGCCTTCATACCTTTTTTGAAAACAACATGCTCGCCGGTTACTCCGGGGTCATTCACGCCCTCGGACGCATGGGCATCGACGGACGCTTCGGGCCTGCACGCAGAGTTATCGTGATCGGGTACGGCTATGCAGGCCGCGGCGCCGTTATGGCGCTTCAATCGATGGGTTTCAAGGAAGTTGTCGTATTCACGCAACGCGACCCTTCATCCATCGAGGAACCGATGCTGGACGCGCAATACAGGAAACTTGGAATCGACTCCGCGGGCAGGGCGACCGCAGTCGACGACAACGGCAATGAACAACCGTTCGTAAGCGAACTGCGGTCTTCAGACATCATCGTCAACTGCATCGTACAGGATCCCGAAATGCCGATCATGTTCGTCGCCGAGGAGGAGGTAGCGAAGCTGGATCACCCTTGCCTGATCGTGGACATCAGTTGCGATCCGGGAATGGGCTTTCCATTCTCACGCACGACGACTTTTGAGAAGCCGACATTCAAGGTCGGCAAGATGACGATATGCGCCGTTGATCATACGCCGGCGTATCATTGGGACGCCGCGACATGGGGAATATCCAAGGCACTCGTTCCTCATATCGCGACGGTCGCTTCCGGCCCGAAGCAATGGCGTAAAAACAGCACCATCAGTGACGCAATCGAGATTGAGAACGGGATGATTCTAAACAGGAAGATCATTTCGTTTCAGGATCGATCGAGCGTCTATCCTTTTAAGCGCTCGCCAAGCGCGTATCCCGCCCCCACGCCCGCAATATCCGTTCAGGTGAGTTGAAACCATGATGAACCAAGGTCAACTGGCGCGCACGCCCGCTCCGTTGGAGCAATTCGGCTTCGAGAAATTTGCGATTGGCGCCGCCGACGTCAATCTGGAAATCGACTCTCATCTGGACCAGATAAAAAGCGAATTCGACGCATTGAGACGCGATCCATACGGCCCGTCGGATAATCGCTTTCGCAGCTACGCGCGCGGTCTCCTCCTCCCGTGGAGATCGAGTTTCGAGTGGATACCTCATACCACCCTTGTGAACGGGCACCCCACAACCGAGTACTTTCAAGGGCCTTATAATCCGCACTTCTCCGGAGAGAGAAGAATTCTTCCGTCGATTACGGAGAAGACAAAATCGAATCCGTTGCTGCTTCGGCTGATATGGCTAAATTTCGACCGGACATTCTGGCCCAAGGAGCTACGCGCATATCCGCTCCAGGTGGGAGTTTCATTCATAAAGCTGCAGGTAGACACGGAGAATCGTCGCGCATTGTCTACCCCGGACAATTTTCACCAGGACGGCGAAACCTTCACCTTCGCCCATCTGGTGAAGCGAAACGGAGTGCTGGGCGGCATCAACGCCATCACCCATCCGTCAGGGGCAGGAAAAACCCTTCATGAAGTTCCGCGTGATGATCTGCTTGCTGAATTTGAACTTCGCCAGCCGCTGGAATCCTATGCGATATTTGATCCCATGGTCAGCCATTATGTGAGTCCGATCGAACTGGCGGAGGGCAACAGGGGTGAGCGGAGTATCATGCTCATCGATTTTACGCCGATGATCACCCAGCACCACGTACCGCGGTAGTTCTGCACGTTCGAACTGAAATTTTGCACGTCTAAGGGAATCACAATGACGGCGAACTCAAGGGCGGTCCTTTGGATCATATCTTCGTGCTTTTTGTTCAGCTCGATGAACGCCCTTGCGAAGCTGCTGTTCGCAACCGGGACGTTGGGCGGATTGCATCCGTTACAGGTGACTTTCGCCAGATATGTGTTTGCCGCCGCTGCCCTGCTGCCGTTCGCATTTCGCGAAGCCCGCTTTCCGTCCAAAGCGATGTTTGTCAGATATGCGGTGAGGGTCTTGGGCGGCTATTTCGGTGTAGTCTTCATGTTTTTGGCATTGGAAAAGATGCGTTTGAGCGATGCGACGGCGATAGGTTTCACAAGCCCTTTCTTTGCCATCGCGTTGGCGGCCCTGCTTCTGGGCGAACGGCCGGACCGGCGGCGTTGGCTGGCTGCCGTCATCGGATTCGTCGGCGTCCTGGTCATCACGCGTCCATCGGGATCCACGGTCGAGCCAGCGGCACTATTTGCGCTGCTTGCGGCCTTCGCGATGGGTATCGAGATTGTCGGCGTGAAATGGGTAAGTGAGGTCGACAAGCCTACGGTGGTCATTCTGCTTAGCAATCTCCTGGCCGTTCCGCTCGGAGCCGTGGCTGCGGCGCCTGTCTGGATCGCCCCCAGTGCATCCCAATGGCTGCTCCTGGTTGCGATTGGAGTAGTTGCGGCCGTTGGCCAGCAATGTGTCTTACGCGGCGCCCGGTTAGGTGAGGCAAGTTTCATCGCGCCCTTTTTCTACTTCTCTCTCGTGTTTGCAACATTGCTCGGCGCCGTCATTTTCAACGAAGTTCCTCCGCTATCCACACTCATCGGCTCGGCAATCATCTTCGTCGGAGTTCTGCTGCCCGCCGAGCCGCGTCTCGCGCCACTGCTGCGAGGTAAACTCCGTGAATGAACGCGCCCATCCTCCATCTGAAGAAAGAAGCCTGGCTTCCATGAACGGAAATCGCCGAACCGGAACAACTCGTGCGCCGCGCGCGCGCGATGGCCACGTCGCGTCGCAGCGCATTTTCGTTACCAGTGGAAAAGGCGTGCCGCCAAGTCTTGCAGGGATAAGTCACGCCGTGGCCGCCGGGCCGTTCTGCCACACGGGCGGCCAACTGGCGATCGACTCGAACGGACGGCTTGTTCAAGGCTCTGCGGGCACGCAGGCGCGGTTGGCCTTCAGAAATCTGTTTGCGGTTCTCGCCGCTGCCGGTTTCTCAAGGTCGGACGTCGTATTCGTCGATATCGCGTTAACGGACATCGACGAGCTTGCGGAAGTAAACATCGAATTTCATCGCGTATTTCCAAGGCAACCCAGGCCGGCGCGCGCGGTGCTTCAAGCATCGGTGCTTCCGTTACGGGCCAAAGTACGGTTGTACGGCGTCGCGATACGCAATCAGGTCTCGTCGAACTGAAAGGTACCGCGTCAATGCGATTGGAAAGCCCTAGATCTTCAAACGTATTCCCGCGGCAGATCGGGCTCGATCTGCCAATCGTCGATCACGGCAAGGGCGCTTACATCATTGACACAGACGGGCGCGAATACCTGGACGCGTCAGGCGGTCCCGCCGTTTCCTGCCTTGGCCACGACGATCCCGATGTGATCGCGGCGATCAAGGAACAGGTTGATCGTATCGCCTTCGCGCACACCTCTTATTTCACCTCGCTTGCGGCGGAAACCTTGGCGGACCTGATCATCGGCGAGGCGCCCGCCGGCTTCGGTAAATTATACTTGACCGGCAGCGGTTCCGAGGCGGTCGAAGCCTCGCTGAAAATGGCGCGGCAATATTTTGTTCAATCCGGACTTCCCTCGAAGACAAAATTCATCGCGCGTCATCAAAGTTATCACGGCGCAACTCTCGGAGCTGTTGCGCTAGGCGGCGTCGAGTGGAGACGAAGTCTTTACGCGCCGCTTACCATGCAATGTGGCTTTATTCCGCCATGCTATGCTTATCGCATGCGGCACGCCGGGGAATCTGACGAAGCATACGGCCTCCGGGCGGCGAATGCGCTCGAAACAGAAATCCTGCATCTCGGCCCGGAGAATGTTGCGGGGTTCATTGCGGAAACGATAGTTGGCGCAACGTCCGGTGCGGTTGCAGCCGTACCGGGGTATTTTGCGAGGATTCGGAAGATCTGCGACCGATACAACGTTCTTCTCATCCTGGATGAGGTCATGTGTGGAATGGGAAGAACGGGATCTACATTTTCCTGCCAGGATGAAGGCGTTGCACCCGACCTTATCTGCGTGGCCAAGGGTCTCGCGGGAGGATATCAGGCAATTGCCGCCGTCGTGGTTTCAAATCGCGTCTATGACGCCTTCATTGAAGGAGATGGAATCTTTCATCACGGCCAAACCTACATGGGACATCCGGTCGCCTGTGCGGCCGCCTTGGCTGTTCAACGGAAGATCCGCGACCGCGATCTGCTCGCCAATGTGGTGAAGCAGGGAGGGTATCTGATGAACGAGCTGAAATCGCGCCTTGCTCAGCACCCGTTCGTGGGAGACATCAGAGGCAGGGGCCTGTTTGTCGGGATCGAGCTGGTGGTCGACAGGCCGACCAAGGCGCCCTTCAATCCGGCGGTGAAGCTGCATAAGCGGGTCAAACAGGCCGCTTTCAACCGGGGCCTCATTTGTTATCCCGGCGGCGGCACCATCGACGGCCGGCGGGGTGATCACATTCTTGTCTCGCCGCCATTCATCGTCACTCGGTCCGACATCGACCGGATCATCGATCTGCTGATTCCGGCGATCGACGATGCCGTCGCCGGCGCAAAATGTTCCTCAATGAGCCTGATGGACAAGCAATAACCGGGGAGGCGCGCCGTGGATGTGCTCACATTTGCAAACAATGGCTGGATAGACGACGATGCTCCCGTAGTCCGGGTGCGCGACCATGCGCTGTGGATGGCCTCAACGGTATTTGACGGTATTCGCGCGTTCGAGAACGTGATTCCGGACGTTGACAGGCACTGCGAAAGATTGATCGCCTCGGCGCAGGTCATGGGCCTTGCGCCGACCCTGAATGCGATCGATATCGAAATTCTCGTTCGCGAAGGCGTAGGACGGTTTCCTCGCGATACGGCGCTTTATATCAGGCCCATGTTCTGGGCGTCGGAAGGCTGGGCTGTGCCGATCGCAGAGAGTACACAGTTCGGACTGGTCGTGCAGCGGGCTCCGCTTCCGTCCTCCGAAGGGTTCAGCGCCTGCCTTTCCCCGGTCAGGCGTCCATCGCCGGATACGGCACCAACCGAAGCGAAGGCCGCCTGCCTTTATCCCGCGACGGCGCGGGCGTTGCGCACCGCCCGCGCTGCGGGATTTGAAAATGCAATCGTTCTTGACCCGTTCGGCAACGTTGCGGAATTCGCCACCGCGAACCTGTTTTACGTGACGGGCGGCCAGGTATTCACGCCGCAACCGAACGGCACTTTTCTGGACGGCATAACAAGGCAGCGCGTGATCTCCCTGCTTCGGCGCGATGGGAAGGTTGTGGTAGAGACCACGGTTCAATTCGAACAGGTTGAACATGCTGACGAAGTTTTTTCGACCGGTAATTTCGGCAAGGTGCAGCCATTGCGCCGGCTGGGCAACAGGAAGTTCGATATTGGGCCTGTTACCAGGAGGGCAAGGCAGCTTTACCGGGATTATGCACTCGAATCCGCTGGGCTCTCCAGCGCGCTGTTGACCGCCTTGTGATAGGCGACTTCGTTGGCCACGTAGGCCTTGTCGTAGGCGGCGCCGCTCAGCTCGGCGAGTTCGGCCAGCTTGTCGGCGGCGTTTTGGATCACGCCGGCGGTGTAGGCGATATGCGCGATCTGCGGATCGGTCGGCTTGGTGCCCTGGGCAAGGGCCGCACCGCTCAACAGGCTAACCGCGGCGACCGCCGCGCTCAATCGAACGAACATGGTCTGGCACTCCTGTGGCAATCGGCATGAAGCGCCGGCGCTGCTGGTTGAACACAGGGGTTGGATGGCGCGCCGGCGCAAAGGTTCCCGAAATTACGCGGACAGGCCGAGCCGCTTCAAAACCGCCTCGGTCAGGCTCGCAGCGTTTTCCTGCGAACGGGAACGCTTCCAGCACCACCGGGCCGATCTTCCTTTCCACATTTTCCTTCAGCATGGCGCGGGCGCGGTGCAGCCGCGTCTTGACAGTTTCCGGTTTGATGTCGAGCAGCTCGGCGGTTTCCTCGACATTCATTCCCTCGAGGACCCGGGTGATGAAGACGATGCGGAACGCCTCAGGCAGATCGTCGATGGCATGTTCGACGACATGCTGGATTTCACGTTGCGCCATGGTCTTTTCCGGATCTTCGGCTGCGGCCGAATTCGGGAACTGGATGATCTGCGCATCCAGCGCTCCCGGCCGCAAGGTACTCAATTCGACGCTGGGACGCTGCCGGCGCAGCCGTCCCAGCGCCTCGTTCATGGCGATGCGGGCCAGCCAGGTGGCGAGGCTGGAGTCGCCGCGAAAACTCTCCAGATGGGTGAACGCGCGAAGATAGGTTTCCTGGACCACGTCCTCGGCTTCGCCGTCGTTGCGCAGGATGCCGCGGGCGATCCGGTACAGCCTGCGATTATTCGCCTGCATGATGGCGCGAACGGCCGCCTCGTCCCGGGCGCGGGCACGCCGGACAAGGTCGGCGTCGCCGCTTGGAACGCCGGCGATCTGGGCGGCTGGTGCGTGGCGCGTGAGCATAAGTGGGGTCCGGGGTCGCTGTACCGCTGCATGTTGGATGCGGCAGCGGCAATGAGGTTCCCACACGCCGTCGTGTCGACCTTTTGCCGGCCGTCCGCTTCCGCGATGTTGCGCAATATTACCGCGCCGCGATCACCATGATCTCCACGCCATAACGCGGGGCCGCAAGTTTGGCCTCCACGGTGGCGCGCGCCGGTGCATTTCCCGCTGAAACCCAGCCGTCCCACACCGCGTTCATCTCTGCATAGGTACCCATATCGGCAAGATAGATCGTCGCCGTCAGCAGCTTCGATTTGTCGCTCCCGGCTTTCTTGAGATGGCTGTCGATGATCGAGAGCACCTCTTTGGTCTGCTCCGTCACGCTTTTGCCCGCTGCCGTATTGGCTACAACGCCGGCAAGATAGACGGTGTCGCCATGGACCACGGCCTGGCTCATGCGCGGCCCGGTCTCGAAACGCTGGATGGTCATGCTCTTCTCCGAATTTGCGTGGCCTAACGTGTTGGATGCTTAACTTGTTGCGTGGACTGCGTAGAGGTTTCGAGGCCGATTGTTGGATGAGTTTACGTACACCCACGGCCTTCGTAGATCGTCTTAAAACCGTCTTTGTTGCGAAATTCAAACTGTTTCATTGTCGGATTGTAGAGGAGCAATCCACTGCTCGAATTGCGGAGAATGTTGCGCTCTAAGCATCCACCATCCTTGTCGATTATAGCTTGAACGTTGTTGGGTACAGCAAGCTCACTTCTAAGCCAAGCGGCGCCGGCGTTATTCGAAGTAACGAACAGGCCCAACAGAGTGGCAACCGCTAGCGTTCGCGCGGGCAAATATTCGTTTTTGTATCCCATCCAAAAGAATAGAATCAGAAAGCTTTGAAAGATTAAATCAGGTATCATAACCAGCGTGAAGTTGCTGATATTGAAATGCTTAAATAAAGCAGTTGCGGCGTAAAAGAAGATGAGAAGGAGAATATAGACTCCCCAAAACATATGCGCGTTAGCATGATGCTTGACGAAGAAATTCTCAGCGATTTCATGAAAGGCGGCTGAGATGTTAGCCCCAGTGAAGGTACTGAGTATCGAGAAGTAGACCGAAACCAAACAGTACAGTCCTAGGACGCCAACAAAATATTGCAGAACTGGAATGTTCGCGCCGGCGAGATCGGCGATCGAAAAGAATTCTACGAAGTTGCCGTGAACGCCTGAGAAGTATCCGGCGTTGAACGATGCAATGGTGCAAACGTAAAGAAGGGATATAGCAGTCAGAAATTCACCTATCGAGATTTTTGAAAACCCTCCAGATGACTTTAGAGGCAGATGTTCGGTCGGTGCCAAGATTTCCGGTTCATATTGAATTGCATGCTCCTCCTCACGTCGAGCAGGCTGTCGTCCTTGCTTTTTGTGGTCAATGATTTTTCGGGACATCGGAACTATAGGCTCAGCAGGATCGGAGCAGAATAGCACACCGCGCTCAAGGAGCATCGCGCATCTTCCGGCCTCATCGTCTCGATTCCTTACGCCACCGCCTTCGCTGCCGCGCGTCCCGCATTCCTCCCGGAAAACAGGCAGCCGCCGAGAAACGTGCCTTCCAGCGAGCGGTAGCCGTGCATGCCGCCGCCGCCGAAGCCGGCGGCTTCACCGGCGGCATAGAGGCCCGACATGATCTCGCCATCGCCGCCGAACACCCGCGAGTCCAGGTCGGTCTCGAAACCGCCCAGCGTCTTGCGGGTCAGGATGTTGAGTTTCACCGCGATCAGCGGACCATGCGCGGGATCGAGGATGCGGTGCGGCTTTGCGGTGCGGATCAACTTGTCGCCGATATATTTGCGCGCATTGTGGATGCTCATCACCTGGGTGTCCTTGACATAAGGATTGGCGATCTCGCGGTCGCGCGCAGCGATCTGACGTTCCACATAGTCGAGCTTGAGCAGATTGTCGCCGCTGAGCGCGTTCATCGCGGCGATCAGATCGGCAAGGTTGTCGCGGACGATGAAGTCGATGCCCTTGCTCTTGAACGCTTCCACCGGCGCGGGCGCACCCTTATTGGTGGCGCGGCGCGCCGTCATCAGCCAGCTTTTGCCGGTGAGGTCGGGGTTTTGTTCGGACCCGGATAGAGCAAACTCCTTCTTGATAATGCTTTGGGTGAGCACGAACCATGAATAGTCGTAGCCGGTCGACATGATGTATTGCAGCTGGCCGAGCGTATCGGAGCCGGGAAACAGCGGCGGGGGCAGCCGCGTGCCCGTGGCGTCGAACCACATTGATGACGGGCCGGGCAGGATGCGGATGCCATGCATCGGCCAGATCGGATTCCAGTTCTGGATGCCTTCGACGTAATGCCACATCCGGTCGCGGTTGATCAGCCGCGCGCCGGCGGCTTCGGTGATGCCGATCATGCGGCCGTCGACATGCGCGGGCACGCCGGAAATCATGTTCTTTGGCGCCTCGCCGAGGCGTTTCGGCCAGTTCTGCCGGACCAGGTCGTGATTGCCGCCGATACCGCCGCAAGCGATGATCACCGCCTGCGCGGTTAGCTTGAAACTGCCAATGACGTTGCGCGAACTACTCTGGCCGCGCGCTGCGGATGAGGGCTCGAGGATCGCGCCGCTGACGCCGTCGATCGTGCCGCCGGCCGACGTCAGCGCATCGACCCGATGGCGAAAGCGGAAGCTGAGCAGGCCGCTCGCCTGGGCCTCGCGTGCGCGGCGCTCGAACGGCTCGACGATGCCCGGGCCGGTGCCCCAGCTGACATGGAATCGCGGCACCGAATTGCCATGGCCCATAGCGTCGTAGCCGCCCCGCTCGGCCCAACCGACCACCGGAAAGATCCGGTGCCCCATGGCGCGGAGCCAGTCGCGTTTTTCGCCCGCGGCAAATGCTACATAGGCTTCGGCCCAGCGCCTCGGCCAGTGATCCTCGTCGCGGTCGAAGCCGGCCGATCCCATCCAGTCCTGCAGCGCCAGATCGTAGCTGTCCTTGATGCCAAGCCGGCGCTGCTCGGGCGAATCCACCAGGAACAATCCGCCGAACGACCAGAAGGCCTGGCCGCCGAGGCTCTGTTCGCCCTCCTGATCGACAATGATGACGTGTTTTCCGGCGTCGGCAATTTCGGTCGCCGCGACGAGGCCCGCAAGCCCGCCGCCGACCACAATGACATCAGCTTCATCGGCCATCGGATGGTCTCCCTGCGCTTGGCGGAATAGAAGCCCGCCGCTTCAATCCCGGTCAACGGCAAATGCGTCGTGACCGGCAGTCCTCACCCTTGGCTGTTCCAGTTCGGGACCTGACGAAGCGCGGGTGCATCCCGCGTGCAACACTCGATTTGAATTTGATCTGAGCCACCTCCGTGATCTGGACAAAACGTCGATCTCGCAACACGCTGGCGACAGTCTTGCATCACAAGACGGTCAGATTCGGACAGGTTCTCGACTGGGGCTGGTCATGAAATTCGTTACGGGATTGCTCGCGGCGGTCTTGTTGTTCGCGGGTGTTGGGGCAAGCCACGCAGTGGTTCGGATCGCCGAGGACCGGGGCGGCCGCATCGGCACCTACGTAGACAAATACCAGGGCCTGCGTAGTTCCGGAGAGACGGTAATCATCGACGGCTTGTGCGCTTCGGCCTGCACCATTGTTCTTGGCGCCGTTCCCCATGACAAGATCTGCGTGACGTCGCACGCCAATCTCGGCTTTCACGCGGCTTGGGACTTCAGTTCCAATGGACGCGCGGTGACCAACCCCGAAGCGACGCAGATGCTGTATTCCATGTATCCGTCGCAGGTGCGGCGCTGGATCGCAAAACGTGGCGGGCTGACCCCGCATATGATCTTCCTGCGCGGCCGCCAGCTGATGGCCATGTACAAGCCGTGCTACCTGGACGCCCAGGCCTCGGCCTCGCGCTAACCGTGTCTTCAGCATGACGTGATCGAAGCCGCGCCGGCAGCGCTTGCCCGGCGGCCCCGCCGGCCTTATCTGGGATAAATGCTGAATACGGCGCGCCAAGGATCGCTTGCGGAACGTGCGGCGCCGGCGCAACGCGCCATCGGCGGCGTTGCGTTCGGAATCATGGTCGGTGGCGTTGTCCTTACTACGGCCATCCTGCTCGGCGCCTCGGTGCTGTGGTTCCACTACGGCACTGCGGTTTTCTTCGAGATGATCGCATCCGGCATTGCCGCCTGTTTCTGATCTAGTCCAAAGGAAGGTCATAATGGATCGGACCACTCGGCCGCTGGTCATCGTCGCGGCGTTCGCCGGCAGCCTGGTTGTCGGGCTGGTCGTCGTGCTGTGGCTGCTTGGCGGATTGCGCGGCGTGACGGCGCCGTCCGCGATCGGGGGGCCGTTCCGACTGACCGACCAGGCCGGCCAGACCGTTACCGAAAAAAATCTGGTGGGAAAACCGACGCTGATCTTCTTCGGCTTCACGCACTGTCCGGATGTATGTCCCACCTCACTGTTCGAAATCTCCGAGGTGTTGCGCGCCATGGGTGGGGACGCCGACCGGGTGAATGCCTATTTCGTCTCGGTCGACCCGGAGCGCGATACCGCTAGCGCGATGAAGGATTATCTGTCGAGCTTCGATCCGCATCTTAAGGGCTTGACCGGCGACGCCGACGCGGTCGCGAAAGTCATCTCCGGGTTTCGGGTCTATGCCAAGAAAGTCCCGCTGAAAAACGGCGATTACACCATGGATCATACCGCGCTGGTCTATCTGATGGATCGCGATGGGAAATTCGTGGCGCCGTTTAATCTGAAACGGATGCCGGACGCCGCGGCGGCCGATCTGAAACGCTACCTTTGAAATCCTCGTCGACGCTTCATCAGGTGCATCGCCTGTGCTCCAGGGGAAGCAGTTGATCGCCGGCTTCGGGTGAGGCCGTGCTCGGTCTTTTCCCAGCGGTAGCGATCGCTCCAGAACTGCCACAGCGCCCGCCATGCCGCAATCGACAGGCAGGCCCAATAGAACGGCGTGGCTGCGAGAATCCAGCCGCTGCGAAGGTGGCCGCGCCGGGCAAGGCCGGCCAGGCCGATGGCGACGGTCGATAGAAAGCCTGCTGCGATTGTCGTGATATGCAGCGGCGCCAGCAAGCCGGTCAGGAACCAGCCGGGAGCGTTGCCAGCGACGCTGGCGGCCCCATACATGACAAATTCAACGACAAGAATCGGATAGGCGAGCGCGGTCAGCACGTTGCCGCCGACGACGATGTTGAGCGCGAGCAGTCCGCTTAACCCGGCATCACGCCGCAGCCGCCAGGGTTCGCGCATATGCACACTCCAGGTCTGCATCCAGCCTTTCATCCAGCGTGAACGCTGATGCAGCCATGCCTTGAACCGTATCGGGGCTTCCTCATGGGTAGTCGAATCGAAGGTGACCGATCGATATCCGAAACGTGCGAGGCGAAAGCCGAGGTCAGCGTCCTCCGTGACGTTCCAGGCATCCCAGCCGCCGATTTCGCGCAGAATCGCCGTACGGAAATGATTAGACGATCCGCCCAGCGGTAGCGGCATACGCATCGCCGCAATTCCCGGAAGGACCACATCGAACTGCCCGGCATATTCGGCAGTGAACATGCGTGTCAGCAAGCTGTCTGCGATGTTGTGAATGCACAGGCTGGCCTGCGCGCACGCGACATCGGCGCCTTGGCTACGAAAGGCATCAAGCGCCGCGCGAAGCTGGCCGGGCTCGGGGCAATCCTCGGCGTCGAATACCGCCACAAAACTGCCTCGTACAAAAGAAAGCGCGCAGTTCAGCGCTTTTGGCTTGGTCCTGGGCCCGGTGGCAGGCGCGATCAGGACTTGCACATGCGGCATCGGACCAAGTCGAGCGATAGCGGCGCGGGTTGCAAGATCGTTGGGCTCGATGGCGAGGATGACCTGCAGTTTCTCTCGCGGGTAGTCCAGATCATTGATGGCCTGCATGAGCAGCGCAACCGATTTCGCTTCCCGATAAAGCGCCGCGACGACCGTGTAGACCGGCAACTGGTGATCGGAAAGGCGGCGTAACCCTGGCTGCGCCGGCCGGGGCAAGAAACCTCCGACAAAGCGTATGCTGATAAACAGCAGAAACCATATCGCCAGCACGACGCTCCAAGCCTCCAAGGCAAAGATCGGCGGCAACAGCATCAGCGCCGCAAACACGCATGGCCCTTTGAGGCGCTGCAGATGTCCGCGCCATCGGGGGCCGTCGATTGCGGCGGGTGCTGCCGACATCCGCGGAAAGCGGATGCGCAAACCGTCAGCGGCGGCGCGGCCCAGTATGCCGTCGGCCTGATGCAACAGGAATTGCTCGAGATGCGAGGACGACGTGAGCCGGATGCGCTCGGCTAGATGAGGGTGTTGATCGACAAGGCGGCAGAGCGTACGAGCCGCAAGGCGCCGCGGCGCTATCGTCCAGACCAAGCCGCCATCGTGCCGCAGCGGGATCAGGCCGAACGCCGCGGCGTCGAGGATTTGGCTATCGGAGAGAGGAGAATCGCTCCGATGGATTCCGGCAAAGGTTTCGGTGGCGAGCCCGGTGTGGAACGCCAATAGCTGCAAATAGGCTTCTTCGTCGATCACGCCCTGCTGGATCAGGACCTGGTCGGCGCCAACACCCAGTTCCCTCGCCCGTTCCTCGGCAGCCCTGAGCAATTGCGGCGGCAGTCGCCGCCGCAGGCAATCCAGTTCGTCGGCCCAGCCGTCCTCGACGGCGTGCCGCTGATTATCATTGCTGGATCGCAGCGAGCCAAAGTTTCCCCGTAAAAATCCGAACCCTTCGCCCGGCGCGCAGCCGGCTGCGCCGCGGCGCGACCGCGCGGCTCTCATTTTGTCGGTTCGGACATGGTCCCAAAGGGCCATGCGAAGTCCTCGCTTACCGTAAACGCCGCTCGCCTCTTGCGCCGGATGGTCTATAAGACCCTCCTTTCCGGGCGTCCTGCCAACGAGCACATCACACTCAGTGTCGGTTAACAATCTGAAATTGTTACACTTTTTACGCGCAACCGCGGCGGTGGTATTGCTGGCGGTGGTAGCGCCGGACACAGACGCGCGCGCTCAAAGTGCCCCGAAAACTGCACCGGCAGCGGCGCCGCAGGCCGTACCTGGATTCTGGGATCCGAGGCGGCGGCCTGACAGGCCCGATCTGTCGCGTCTCAGCGTGATCCGGTTCTTGACGGAGACCGACTACCCGCCGTTCAACTTCACCGGTCCCGACGGCAATCCCGCCGGGTTCAACGTCGATCTCGCGCGTCTGCTGTGCGAAGAGATCAAGGTCAACTGCACCATCCAGATGCGGCGCTTCGAGACACTACTCGACGCGATTTCCAGCAATCGCGGCGACGCCATCATTGCCTCCCTTGCGGTGACGCCGGAACTGCGCAAGCGCGTCGACTTCACTGACCCGTATTACCGGGCGCCGGCGCGGTTCGTGTCGCGGCGCGATGCGGCGATGGCGGAACTACGTCCGGAATATCTCGAAGGCAAGAAAGTCGGCGCCATCGCCGGCTCATCGCACGAGGCCTATCTCAAGGCGATGTTCACCGATGCGGAACTGCATTCGTATCCGAGCGACGACGCGCTGCGGCAGGCGTTACGGCGCGGCGAGGTCGATTTCATTTTCGGCGACGCGATCTCGCTGGCATTCTGGATCAACGGCACCGATTCGGGCGAGTGCTGCGCCTTCAGCGGCGGTCCATTCGTCGAAAGCCGCTATTTCGGCGAAGGCATCGGAATTGCCGTGCGAAAAGGCAATGACCTGTTGCGCCAGTCGCTGAACTGGGCGCTGTTCAGGCTTTGGGAAAAGGGCCGCTATACCGATCTGTGGCTGCGCTATTTCTCCGTCAGCCCGTTCTGAAATGCCGCGTTCTCGTCATTGCGAGAGGCGAAGCGACGAAGCAATCCAATCTTGCTTGTGGCGCTCTGGATTGCTTCGCTTCACTCGCAACGACGGCTATAATTGCGAACAGGCCAGTTTCCTGATCTCCGGAGACCTGCTCTAAAATGTCCACGACCGAACTCACCAGTCCAGGCGATCTGCGCGCGCTCGCCGAACAATCCAATGCCTGGCCGTTCGAGCAGGCAAAGGCGATCGTCGCGCGGTTGAAGAAAAAGCCGAAGGACGAGGTGGTGTTCGAGACCGGCTATGGACCGTCGGGGCTGCCGCACATCGGCACCTTCGGTGAAGTTGCGCGCACCACGATGGTGCGCCACGCGTTCCGCGTACTGACCGAAGACAAGATCAAGACCCGGTTGCTGGCGTTTTCCGACGACATGGACGGCTTGCGCAAGGTGCCCGACAACGTTCCCAACAGGGAGATGCTCACCGCCTATCTCGGCAAGCCGCTGACGCGCATTCCGGATCCATTCTCGAACGAATTCCCATCGTTCGGTGCCGCCAACAATGCGCGGCTGCGCGCCTTTCTCGACACGTTCGGGTTCGATTACGAATTTGCGAGCGCGACCGACTACTATAGCTCCGGCCGGTTTGACGGCGCGATGCAGCAGATGCTCGAGGTCTACGATCGGGTGATGGAGATCATTCTGCCGACGCTTGGGCCCGATCGTCGGGCGACCTATTCGCCGTTTCTGCCCATCAGTCCGGCCACCGGCAAGGTGCTTTATGTCCCGATGATCGAGCGCGACGTGTCAAAGGGCACCGTGGTCTATATCGATCCTGACACCGCGGAAAAGACCGAGATCGCGGTTACGGGCGGCCAGGTGAAGTGCCAATGGAAGGCGGACTGGGCGATGCGCTGGTCTGCGCTCGGCGTCGATTATGAAATGGCCGGCAAGGACCTGATCGATTCGGTCAAGCTGTCGGGCAGGATTTGTGCCGCCCTCGGCGGCACGCCGCCCGAAGGCTTCAATTACGAGCTGTTCCTCGACGAGCAGGGCCAGAAGATTTCCAAGTCGAAGGGTAATGGCCTCTCCATCGAAGAGTGGCTGCGCTATGCTTCGCCGGAAAGCCTGTCCTGCTTCATGTATCGCGAGCCCAAGGCGGCCAAGCGTCTGCACTTCGACGTCATTCCGCGCACGGTCGACGACTACTACCAGTTCCTCGACGGCTATCGGCGGCAGGATGGAAAGCAGCGTCTGTCGAATCCGGTCTGGCACGTTCACGCCGGCCATCCGCCGGCGGCGGATATGCCGGTCACGTTCCAGCTGCTGCTGACGCTGGTGTCGTCGTCGAACGCGGAGAACGCCGAAACCTTGTGGGGCTTCATCGGGCGCTACCGGCCGGGCGTCACCCCCAAAACCCATCCGAAGCTGGATGCGATGGTCGGCTATGCCATCAACTACTACCGCGACTTTGTGGCGCCGACCAAGCAGTTCCGCGAACCGACCGAGACGGACCGCGTTGCGCTGCAGGATTTGCGTGATGCGCTGTCGCAATTGCCGGCGGGCGCGTCGGCCGAAGAGATCCAGAACGTGGTCTATGAGATCGGGCGTCGCGAGCCGTTTCTGGACGCGGTGAAGAAGGGCAAGGACGGCCGGCCCGGTGTGTCGCTGGACTGGTTCAACATGCTCTATCAGGTGCTGCTCGGCCAGGAGAAGGGGCCGCGCTTCGGATCATTCGTGGCGGTCTACGGCGTGACGAACGCGGCCGCGATGATCGACGGCGCGCTGGCGCGCTCCGCATAACATCAATCGTCATGCGCAGGCTTGGCCCGCACACCATCTGCGCTTGGCAAAATGCCTTTTTCCAAATGATGAATGCCGGTCAAGCCCGGCAATGACGGAATGCCTACTGGCTCGCCCAAACGATTCGCGCGATCCAGTCCACCTCGGCGGCGGCCAGCGTGCGGTCGACATGGTTCGGATTGAGTGACTGCAGTTCGAGAACCTTGGCGCTGCGGCGTTTCAACTCCTTGACCATCACCTCGCCGTCCTTGGTCTTCACCACCACGCGATCACCCTTGCGGATCTGGGCGCCGGGCGACACCACGATGATATCTCCATCGCGATAGGCGGGTTTCATCGAATCGCCGGAAATTTCCAGCGCGTAGGCATGCTCGTCATTTACCGAAGGCAATCCGACTTCGTCCCAGCCCTTGCCCACGGGAAAGCCGCCGTCGGTAAAAAAGCCGCCGGAGCCGGCTTGTGCGAAGCCGATCAGCGGCACTGACTGCACGGTGCGCGGGGTATTCTCGACCAGCTGAACAAAGGTGTCGAAGCTGACATTGGTGGCCGTAAGCGCCTTGGCAACCGATTCGGTCGATGGCCATCGCTCGCGCCCCTCGACGGTGATGCGTTTGGACTTGTTGAAAGTCGTGGGGTCGAGTCCGGACTTCTTCGCAAGTCCCGAGGCGGATAATCCGGCGCGTTCGGCAAGGCGGTCCATCGCGCCCCAGATCTGGTCGTGGGTCAGCATGTCGGTCTTCTGTTTGGCCATGGTTCAACTCGGTCAAAATTTAGGAATTATTGCCTTAATTGAACCCGGTTCGCAATACTCCCTGTGGATAAATGCTATGCTTGATGTGAACTCACCCCACCGATACGGTCCGGGTGGACGCCGGAATTGCCGGTAAAATCCCTAAAGACTTGAGCGACAAGCAGGAAGCGGGCGGTGCTGCGCACGATTTACAAGATTTGTCCCGCCTCGGCCTGGCGCGAGGCCGAGCGGCGCGGCGCGTTCCATGGCAGCGCCGACGATTTGCGCGATGGCTTTATCCATTTTTCCACGGCCTCGCAGCTCGCTGAGACGGCGAGGAAGCACTTTTTCGGCCAGACCGGGCTGTTTCTGATCGCGGTGGATGCCGGCGCGCTGGGCAGTTCACTGCGTTGGGAGCCCTCGCGCAACGACGAGCTATTTCCGCATCTCTACGGCGAACTCGATCTCGGCGCGGTGACCGCCATCCTCGAGATGCACGCGCGTTCCGACGGATTTCACGACATTCCGGAGCTGAAACCGTGATTCGTGCATTCGATGTCTTGTCGCTGCCGCTGCTGCGCTGGTTCGATCCGGAAGACGCGCATCGGCTGGCAATCCAGGGGTTGCGACTGCTGCCGCCGTTGCGGCCCCGGCCGGACGACCCCAAACTGGCGGTCCGCGCTTTCGGCCTGAATTTTCCCAATCCGGTCGGAATGGCCGCCGGTTTCGACAAGAGCGGCGAAGCGCCGGATGCGTTGCTGCGGCTGGGTTTCGGCTTCGTCGAAATCGGATCGGTGACGCCGAAGCCGCAAGTCGGCAATCCGCGGCCGCGGCTGTTTCGCCTGCAGCGCGATGAGGCCGTGGTAAACCGGATGGGTTTCAATAATGACGGCGCCGACGCGGTATTGCGGCGGTTGGCCAGTCGCGCACATCTTTCCGGCATCGTCGGGGTCAATGTCGGCGCCAACAAGGACTCGCCGGATCGCGTCGCCGATTATGTAAAATTAATCGAGACTTTCGCGCCGGTGGCGAGCTATTTCACCGTGAACGTGTCGTCGCCGAACACCCCGGGGCTGCGCAATTTGCAGCAGGCGGCGGCGCTTGACGATCTCCTGGCGCAGGTGATCGATGCGCGCGAGCGGGTGCGGCAAAACGCCGGCGATTCACCGGTGCTGCTCAAGATCGCGCCCGATCTGACGCTGAACGAACTCGACGACGTCGTCCACATCGCGCGCTCGCGCCGGGTCGACGGTATGATCGTCGGCAATACCACGATTGCGCGGTCCCCGGCCTTGCGCGAACAGAATCGTGCCAAAGAGCAAGGCGGCCTGTCCGGACGGCCGCTGTTCCGATTGTCGACACGAATGGTGGCGGAAACCTATGTACGTGCCGAAGGCGCATTTCCGCTGATCGGCGTCGGCGGCATCGACAGCGGAGGTGCCGCGCTGACGAAAATCCGCGCCGGCGCCAGCCTGATCCAGCTTTATTCGTCCCTGATCTACAAGGGTCTCGGTCTGGTCGATGACATCAAGCGCGATCTCGCCTCTACCCTGCTGCGCACGGGACGAGATTCGTTAACCGAGATCGTCGGCGCCGACGCCGCCAACATCACGGCGGAAGACTGGCCGCTCTAGGTTCAGCCGCGAACGACGATTCCAACAGCGCCGGATAGCGAAGTGCCTGGAGCCCGCCGCGTGCGGCATACAGCACGAGTAGCGCGCCCCACAGTCCGGCATTGCCGAACGGCCGCAGCGCCAGCCAAGCGGCGAGAAAGATGATCAGCGACAGCATCATCAGGTTGCGCATGTCGCGCGCCCAGGTCGCTCCGATAAATATGCCGTCGTAAGCGAATGCGAAAACGCCGAGCACTGGCGCCAGCGCCACCAGCCACAAATAGTCGCGGGCGCTGCTGCGAACGTCCTGGCTTGCGGTCATGATATCGATCAGCGCCGGCCCGAACAGCGCATAGATCGCGGTTACCGCAAGCGCGAAAGCAAACCCCCACAGGATCACCAGCCGGGTCACGCTCGAGAAGGCGGTGCGGTCGCGCGCGCCATAGGCGCGGCCGCAGAGCTGCTCGGCGGCGTTGGCAAGACCGTCGAGAAAGAACGCGCTGATCAGCAGAAGGTTGTTCAGCACCGCGTTGGCGGCGAGCGTCACGTCGCCGGCACGTGCGCCCTGAGCGGTGAAGAACAGGAAGGCGGTGATCAGAGCAGCAGTGCGGATCATGATGTCGCGGTTGACCGCCATCATCCGCATCAGCTTGGGGCGATCGAGCAACGCGGTGCGCGAAACGGCGAGACCGCCCGTAAGATGCCGCGCAATGAAAACGCCGATCGCGAGGCCGGTAGCTTCGGCGAGGATGGCGGCGATCGCGGCGCCGGCGACTCCGGCGTCGAACACCAGCACCAGCAACACCGTCGCCGCCATGTTGACGGCATTGATCGCAATCTGCACCCCCAGCGCCAAGGTGGCGCGCGCCTGTCCGACCAGCCAGCCCAGCACGGCATAATTGGCCAGCACCAGCGGCGCCGACCAGATCCGGATTGCGAAATAGGTCTTGGCTGCACGCGTGACGCCGTCGCTGCCGCCCATGGCGCCGAACAGCCCGGCGGCCAGCGGTATTTGCAGCGCGATAAGACCGGTGCCGGTCAGCGCGGCGACGGCAAAACCCCGCACCAGCAGCGCCCGCAATTCCTGGCCCTCACCGGCGCCGAGCGCCTGCGCCGTGAAGGCGACGGTGCTCATGCGCAGGAACGCGAACAGCCAGAACAGGCAGTCGAAAATCACCGATGCCATGGCCACGCCGCCGAGCGGCGTCGCGTCGCCAAGCCGGCCGATCGAGATGGTGGCGACAATACCGAGCAGCGGCGTGGTCAGATTGGCCGCCATCGCGGGCCCTGCGATGGCGAACATCTGCGCCGACGTAACCCGGGACGGGGAAGCCAATGGATCAAACCGGCGTTCGGTCTATCGCCCGCGCGGTGCGCCGAACAACCGGGAGATCAGCCAGATCGGGATCACAATGACGGCGCCGAGCAGGAAGTAGCGCCACAGTCCATTGACGGCATCGAAGCCGAGATCATAAATCCAGTTGAACAGCCGACGGATGCTGCTGACGATATTCCAGGGATCGAAGCCGATCGCCGCGAGCACCACGCCGACCAGGATCGACAGCAGAACCAGGCGAAACGCCACCGCCAGCGGCGAACCCCCGAGAAAGCGCGAGAGACTGTCGTCGCGGCGCGGCAGGCCTCGCGGATAATCGCGTGGTGCGTCGCCCGGCATCTGCCTCGTCTCGTTTTGCATCCTGGTCTCCCGCGCGATCTGGCGCCGATTGTAGTGGTGTACCGCAGATGGGGAACCGGCTTGGCGGCGTCAATGGTCGCCGGCCGCCGCAGCAGCCTGAATTGCGGCGTCGGATTTCAGCATCCGCTCCAGCGTTTCCAGCCGGTCGGCCTCGCGCGGAGGCTTGTCCCAGCGCAACCGGTTGATACGGGGAAACCGCATGGCGACGCCGGATTTGTGCCGCGGCGAGCGCTGCAACCCCTCGAAGGCGACCTCCAGCACCAGGCCCTGGTCCGGTTCATGGACGACATGACGTACCGGGCCGAATTTTTCCGTCGTATTGCGGCGGACGAAGCGGTCGATCTGCAGCAATTCCTCGTCGGTAAAGCCGAAATAGGCCTTGCCGACCGGCACCAACTGGTCGCCGTCGTCAGCATCGGTCCAGACACCGAAGGTATAGTCGGAATAATACGACGAGCGCTTGCCGTGGCCGCGCTGGGCGTACATCAGCACCGCATCGATAAGGTGCGGGTCGCGCTTCCACTTCCACCACTGGCCTTTAGGACGGCCCGGCAGATATGCCGCGTCGCGGCGCTTCAGCATCACGCCCTCGACGGCCTCGGCATCTTCGCCGGCACCCGCGCTTGCCGGATCAGCGCGCGTCGCCCTGAGCGCGTCCCAACTGTCGAAGGGAATTGCCGGTGACAGGTCGACGCGGGGATCGTCCAGCTTTGCGATGAAAGCCTCGAGCCTCGTTCGGCGTTCGGCGAAGGGCAGTTCGCGAAGATCATTGTCCGCGTCGCAGAGCAGATCGTAGGCGCGCAGGTGGATCGGAAATTCCTTGATCAGTTTCGGTGAGACCACCTTGCGGTTCAAACGCTGTTGCAGAACGTTGAAGGTCTGCACCCGGCCGTCGCGCAGCACCAGCAACTCGCCGTCGACGGCGCCGGCAAGCCGCAGCGACGGCAACAGGTCCGGAAAGCTTTTGGTGATGTCTTCGCCGCTTCGGGAGTACAGCCGAGCGACGATTTTGCCATGTTCGTCATAGCCGCTCACCGCCTGGACGCGAATGCCGTCCCATTTCCATTCGGCGATGAAATCCGCGGCGTCTAGATTTGCGAAATCGCTGTCCTCGACTGCATGCGCCAGCATCACCGGCCGGAACGGCGCCGGATCCAGGTTGACGGGCTTGTCGGCGCGGCCCTCCAGCCATGCGAACAGATCGAGGTAGGGCGGTGCGAGTCCCGGCCACATCAGTTCGATATCGTGAACGTCCTTGCCGCCGAGCGTCGCAGCCGCGGTCTTGGCCAGACGCGCAGAGATGCCGATCCGCATCCCCCCGGTAACGAGTTTCAGCAGCGCCCAGCGCCCGGTCTCGTCGAGTTCATCAAGCCAGCGCGTCAGCTGTTTAGGCATTTCGGTCTTGCCTAGCGTACGCAGCGTCGTGACGACTTCGGTCAGCGTGGGGGGCGGCGGATTGTTATGGGCCGCGGCCGGTGTCTTCGGCCACATCAGCGCCACCGTTTCGGAGAAATCACCGACATAGTCATGCGACAGCGCGAACAGCACGGGATCCGTGCGCGACATGATCAGGTCCCGGATCAGCGCCGGCTTGGCGTGCTTGAACGACAGCGCGCCGGTCAGCGCGGCCAGTGCATAGCCGCGATCGGGATCCTCCACCTTGCGGAAATAGCCCGTGATCAGCCGCAGCTTGTTGTTGCGTCCGGGTTCGTAGGCAAGGCGGTCGAGCAGTTCGGCGAAACGATTCATCCGTCGGCGCCTTCGCCTGCGGACGGCGTTTCTTCCTCGCCATCTTCATCGCCGTAGCCGACGAGATCGAGCGGTCGCGCCATCAGTCCCTTGGCCTTGCACCAATGCACCAGCGCGTCTTCTTGGCCATGCGTGACCCAAATTTCACCGGCGCCCGTGGCATCGATGATGGCGGTCAGGCCGTTCCAGTCGGCGTGATCTGAAATCACCAGCGGTAACTCGACGCCGCGCTGGCGAGCCCGCGCGCGCACCCGCATCCAGCCCGACGCGAACGCGGTGACCGGATCGGGAAACCGCCGCGTCCAGATATCCGAAGTCGCCGATGGCGGCGCCAGCGTGATGGTACCGGCGAGATCGGCCTTCTTCACGTCTTTGACCATGCGCAGTTCGCCGAGCGGCACGCCCCGGCTCGCATAATAGCGCGTGATCTTCTCCATCGCGCCGTGCAGGTAGATCGGCGCGTCATAGCCGCTTTCCCGAAGCAGCGCGATCACGCGTTGCGCCTTGCCGAGCGAATAGGCGCCGACCAGATGCGCACGCTCCGGAAACAGCGCCACCGATGCGAGCAGCTTTTCGACCTCGACGGCCGCGTCGGGATGGCGAAACACCGGCAGGCCGAAGGTGGCTTCGGTGATGAAGACGTCGCAGGGCACCACCTCGAACGGCGTGCAGGTAGGATCGGGGGCGTCCTTGTAGTCGCCGGAGGCGACAATGCAGGTGCCTTCACAGGACACCGCGATCTGCGCCGAGCCCAGTACATGGCCGGCCGGATGGAACTTGATCTTTACTTTGTCGAGCCAGACCTCTTCACCATAGGCAATGGCCTGTGTCGTCCGCGCAAAATCCTCGCCATAGCGCAGCCGCATCATGTCGAGGGTTTCCCGGGTCGCCAGCACGGCGCCATGGCCGGGGCGGGCGTGATCGGAATGCCCGTGGGTGATCACGGCGCGCTCGACCGGACGCACCGGATCGATATGAAAGCCGCCGGGCCTGCAACACAGGCCGGCGGCTACGGGCATCAGGATTTCTTGCGGACGCATGCAGGCTATATAGGCCGGCTTGAAGCGATTTTAACCATCATGGCTGGGCTTGACCCGCGCATCCGTCTTCCGGAAGAGTTGTTTGCTTGATGGATTGCCGGGATCGATCCCGGCAACGACGCACGCGGAAACCATGCCCGCACGATTGTTCCTGTCTTCCGGCGACATGATCGCCGACCGGCGCTTCGATTTTGCCCGCGATCTGCAGTTGAAAGGCGATCTCGTCGCGGCAGCCGACCTCCTGCTGCAGGCAACCGATCTGGCGCCCGGCTTTGCCTCGGCGTGGTTCACATTGGGCGACATTCGCGAACGGCTCGGTGAATGTGAGGATGCGATTGCGGCGTTTCGCAAGGCCCAAGCGGCCGACCCCGACGATCGTCACGGCGCAAGCCTGCGGCTGATGCTGCTCGGCGCCGAGCGATTGGCCGGCATGCCGCCGGCCTATGTCCGGTCGCTGTTCAACCAGTATGCGCCGAAATTCGAATCGGCGCTGCTCGACGATCTCGGCTATCGTGGGCCGGCACTGTTGTTAGAGGCGGTGCTGGCCGAGTGCGCTGCGGTGCGCAAGCTGGCATTCTTCAAGCGCGCCATCGACCTCGGCTGCGGCACCGGCCTGGTTGCGCGCGCCTTTGCGAAGGAGGTCGGTACGTTCATCGGGATGGATCTGTCGCCGCGCATGATCGAGCAGGCACGCGCCAGCGGGCTTTACGCCGAGCTGGAAGTGGCTGAGATGGTGCAAGGCCTGAGCGGCAAGCCCGACGCCAGCGCCAATCTGATCCTCGCCGCCGACGCGGTGGTCTATCTTTCCGATCTGGTGCCATTGCTGCGCGAGGCCGCGCGCGTGCTGGCGTCCGGAGGCCTGTTGGCATTTACCGCCGAAACCCATGGGGGAGAGGGTGTCATCCTGGGGAAAGGCCTGCGCTATGCACACGGCGCTATCCACATACGCGACACCATTGCGGCTGCCGGCCTCACGCTGTCACGGCTCGACGATCTGTCGGCGCGCAATGAGGACAACATCCCGGTGCCTGGCCTCGTGGTGGTCGCGGCCAGGATTTGACGCGGCTACATGCCGCAACCGGGTGTCAGCCATTGCTGAAAGTGCTGGAATGGCCGATCGATGCAATGCCAGGGAGAAAACAATGAAAATCCTTCTTTCAAAGCGAGCTTCTCCTCAACACCGGCGCGTCGAATGGAACGATCCGAAAAATAACAAATGGACGATGGCAGGTCTGCCGTTATATCCGACCGAGGCGCGGATTCTCGCCAAATATGTTCTGAGCGTGAAGCCAAATGCGACGGTCGCGATCACCGACGTCGTCCTGAGACGCTGACCGAAAAGCATCCGAAAAATCAGGCGTCGTCATTGGTTCGTCATGCCGGCCCTGTGCGGGCATCCACGTGTTAAAGGCGCTGAAGAAGAAAGACGTGGATGGCCGGCACGAAGCCCGGCCATAACGAAAGCGGTCAAGTCCGGCCATGACGCCTGGGTGCATTATTCGCTGACAAGGGCCCAAACAAAAACCCCGGCCAGAGGCCGGGGTTTTGATATCTGCTGTTGTCGCGATCAGTATTTCGCAACCACCGGCGAGGAGTTGAAGTGATAGTTCAAACCGGTGCGGAAGATATGCTCGTGAACCTGGGTGCTGTTGGTCGCTACGAAAGCAGCCGGTCCGCCGACGACAGCCGGGGTTGCAAAGGCACCGGTCTGGGTACCGAGATCGACATAGAGATATTCGGTTTTCGACGTCCAGTTATTGCCCAGCACTCCGACCAGGAAGGTGAACGGGGTCTCGATACCGCCGCCGACGGTCCAGCCGCCCTTGGTGTTCGAGAATTCCGTGGCGCCAACGCCGGTACCGAGATTGTAGGCGATCTTGGTCTTGATGCCGCCGTAAGCATAACCGCCGGTGGCGTAGAACAGGCTTGATCCGACCGAATAGCCGACGCGGCCGCGCACGGTGCCGAACCAGGGCAGGCTGGCATCATAGGCAGCAAACAGCGTCAGCGGGTTACAGGACGCCACGCAGGCACGGTTGTCGCGCTGGCTCGCCCCCTGAATATCGGCCTCCAAACCGAACACCCAGTTCGCGGCCTGCCAGTTGTAGCCGGCCTGGACGCCGCCATTGAAGCCGTCCGGGGTCAGATTGAAGAATTCAGTGGTGCCGGCAGCACTTAATGCGGTGCGATCGCGGCCGATGCCGGAGCCGATATTGCCGCCGAGGTAGAAGCCGGTCCAGTTCGACGCCGGCGGCGGAACGTAAGCCGCACCATTGCCGCCGATGCGGTAGTTCAGGCCGACCCGGAACATCTGCTCACGGATGTCCGTGCTCATGGCCTGGGGAATGCCGTTCAGCGTAAAGGCGTCCATCCGGTCGCCCAAGGTGAACCAGAGGTACTCGATCTTGCCGGTCCAGTTGCCGCCCAGCGAGGCTTCGATGCCGCTGCCCCAGGTCCAGCCGCCACGGTTCTGGTTTGACGCAAATGCACCGGTGGTCCCGATCGTCTCCGTCAGCGTCGTCTTGACGCTGCCATAGGCCCAACCGGCCGTGACGTAGGTCAGGACCGGACCGGTTGCGATACCGACGCGTCCGCGGACCGTGCCGAACCAGTCAAGCTTCTGGTTGAACCGGGAATTGACGCCCACCGCGCAGCCGAGCAGGCAGGTGTAGTTGTCTCGCAGCCCGGTGCCCTGGATGTCGGCCTCGACACCGAAGACCAGCCCGCCGAAGAACGAGTTCGGCACCTGCCAGTTGTAGCCCACCTGGCCGCCACCCATGCCACCCTGGGGATTGAGGTAGGATGCTTCGAACGAGGGACCAGCCGGGATGGCGAGGCGGGTGTAATCGCGGCCGATGCCGACCCCGGCGTTCACGCCGATGTAGAATCCGGTCCAGTCATAGACCATGGCCACCGGGGCTTTGAGATAAGGCGCCTTGACCGCCATGTCTGCCGCCTGGGCGCTGACCGCGGTTCCAAGGAGTGCTGCTGCTCCAGCCAGTATCTTTTTCATCGTCGTCCCCAAAGTTCTCAACCCAAAGTCCAAATTTGAACTGAGAGTGTATCCGCAAGCTTTGGGCCTGTCTGTGGCGGGGCAGCCACACTGTCAGGGAATGATAGCTGTACGCCAAAAAGCTGCGAAAAATACCGGCTTCTGATGTATCGCATCATCGCCGCCGCGGGGGTGTGCCACCGTTCAACAGACGCTCGATCCGGGGCAAATCGGGTATGGGCGATGATTCGGCCGGCGGTGCCAGGGCTGCGCGAATAACCTCGACCGAAGCGTCGTGAAGGCATAGCTGTGCAGTCGTGCTGTCACCTGACCACGATCTGCAGCCTGCATTGCTGCCTGGAACCTTCCTGCGCTGGTTCGCTGCGCGGGGCTGGTCGCCGCGCGCGCATCAACTGGCGCTGCTTGCGAAGGCGCGCAACGATCGCTCGGCGCTATTGATCGCGCCGACCGGCGCCGGCAAGACGCTGGCCGGATTTCTGCCGACCCTGGTCGAGCTTTCTTCTCCCGGCGCCCTCGCCGGGGAGGGACGGCAAGCGGAGCATGCTTCGGGCAATGAAAAGAAGCTTGTTTCCACCGGACGTGGCCTGGCGCGCAGCCGCGGCCTGCATACGCTGTACATCTCGCCCCTGAAGGCGCTCGCGGTCGATATCGCGCGCAATCTGGAGGCGCCGATCGCGCAGATGGCGCTGCCGATCAAGGTCGAGACCCGTACCGGCGACACGCCGGTGTCGCGGCGGCAGCGACAGCGGCGCTATCCGCCGGATATCCTGCTCACCACGCCCGAACAACTGGCGCTGTTGCTGTCGTCCGACGACGCGCCGTTTCTGTTTTCGTCGCTGAAGCGCATCGTGCTCGATGAACTGCACGCGTTGGTGACCTCGAAGCGCGGCGATCTGCTATCGCTTGGGCTGGCGCGGCTGTGGCGGCTGGCGCCGCGAATGCGCTCGATCGGTCTGTCGGCCACGGTGGCGGAGCCGGAATCCCTGGCACGGTTTCTGGTGCCGCAACGCGACGGCGCGGTCGAAGGCGCCGATATCGTCGTCGCCGGGGGCGCAGCGCCCCCGATCGTCGAGATGCTCGATACCAAGGAGCGGCTGCCCTGGGCCGGCCATACCGCGCGCCACGCCCTCGATGAAATCTACGACCTGATCAAGGTCAACAAGACCACGCTGGTTTTCGTCAATACCCGCAGCCAGGCGGAGATGCTGTTTCAGGATCTCTGGCGCATGAACGACGACGGCCTGGCAATCGCGCTGCATCACGGTTCGCTCGACGTCGCCCAACGCCGCAAGGTCGAGGATGCGATGGCGGCGGGAAGGCTGCGCGGCGTGGTCTGCACCTCGTCGCTGGATCTCGGCGTCGACTGGGGCGACGTCGATCTGGTGATCAACATCGGCGCGCCGAAGGGGGCCTCGAGGCTGATGCAGCGAATCGGCCGCGCCAACCACCGCATCGATGAAGCATCGCGGGCGGTGCTGGTGCCGGCCAATCGTTTCGAGGTCCTGGAGTGCCGGGTCGCCATCGATGCCGTCGCCCAAAACGCCCAGGACACCCCGCCGCTGCGCACCGGCGCGCTCGATGTGCTGGCGCAGCATGTGCTGGGCTGCGCCTGCGGCGAGCCGTTTCTCGCAGACGAGCTTTACGCGGAAGTGTTGACAGCCGCGACCTATTGCGCCCTGACACGAACGGATTTTGAGGGCGTGGTCGATTTCGTCGCCACCGGCGGCTATGCGCTGAAAACCTACGAGCGTTTCGCCCGCATCAAGCAGGACAGGCAAGGGCGCTGGCGCGTCACCAATCCGCGCGTCCGGCAAAGTTACCGGCTGAATATCGGTACCATCGTCGAGGACACCATGCTGAAAGTACGGCTGGTGCGCGCGCGCGGCGGCGGTTCGGGATTGACGGGCGCGTTGGGGCGCGGGGGAAGGACGCTCGGCGAGATCGAGGAAGCCTTCATCGAGGGGTTGGTGATCGGCGATACCTTCGTGTTCGGCGGCGAGGTGGTGCGCTACGAATCGCTGGCCGAGGATCAGGTGTATGTCTCGCGCGCCAACGACGCCGACGCCAAGGTGCCGTCCTACATGGGCGGCAAGTTTCCACTCTCCACCTATCTGGCCGAACGCGTCCGGAAACTGCTCGCCGACAAGCGCGCCTGGAATGGCTTGCCGGACCAGGTGCGCGACTGGCTGGCGCTGCAGGCCGATGTCTCGCGGGTGCCCAATGTGCGCGAACTGGTGGTGGAAACCTTTCCCCGCGCCAGCAAGCATTATCTCGTCTGTTATCCGTTCGAAGGACGCCTCGCGCACCAGACCTTGGGCATGCTGCTGACGCGGCGGATGGAGCGCGCGCGGGCGCGGCCGCTCGGCTTCGTTGCCAATGAATACGCGCTTGCCGTATGGAGCCTCGGCGATCTGTCGTTCATGATCCGGCAGGGAAAAATGAATCTCGACGAACTGTTCGATCCCGACATGCTCGGCGACGATCTCGAAGCCTGGCTTGCCGAATCGGCGCTGATGAAACGAACTTTTCGCACTTGTGCGGTGATTTCCGGCCTGATCGCGCGGCGCTTTACCGGCGCAGAGAAAAGCAAGCGCCAGGTGCTGTTTTCCACCGACCTGATCTACGACGTATTGCGCAGGCACCAGCCCGACCATGTTCTGTTGCGCGCGGCCCGCGCCGACGCGGCCACGGGGTTGCTCGATATCCGCCGGCTCGGTGATATGCTGTCGCGAATCAAGGGGCGGATCGTCCATAAGGAACTCGATCATGTTTCGCCGCTCGCGGTGCCGGTGATGCTGGAAATCGGCCGCGAGTCAGTCTATGGCGAAGCGTCGGACGAGTTGCTTGCGGAAGCCGCGGATGAACTCGTCAAAGAGGCGACAGGATAGACCGTGACGGCACGCGCGCAATTTTCAGAACACGAGCCGGCCGCCGCGCGCATTGCCACCGTCACCATCCTGAGCGTGACGTTGGTCGCCGACCTGTCCGGCGCTTTCTTCTGGGAATCCGAGCGTCTGCTGGTGGTTTCCGATCTGCATCTGGAAAAGGGCTCCAGTTTTGCCTCGCGTGGCGTGCTGTTGCCGCCCTACGACACGGTGGCGACGCTGTCGCGCCTCAGTGCGGTCATTGCGCGGCACAATCCGCGCACCGTGATCGCGCTCGGCGACAGCTTTCATGACCGCAAAGCGCACGAGCGCCTATCCGCGCCGGACCGCGAAGCCATCGCGGCGCTGCAGGTAGGACGCGACTGGGTCTGGATCGCGGGCAACCACGATCCGTCGTTGCCGTCCGGTCTCGGCGGCGTGGTCGCGAGCGAAGTCGCGGTCGGACCCGTTGGGTTTCGACATGAGCCGACGGGTGCGGCGGGCGAGATCGCCGGACACCTGCATCCGAAGGCGCGCGTCACCACGCGCGGACGTACGGTGGAGCGGCGATGTTTTGCCAGCGACGGGAGGCGCGCGGTGATGCCGTCATTCGGAGCCTATACCGGCGGCCTGAACATTCGCGATGCCGCCTTCCAAAGGATATTCCAGACGCCGGGTTTCATGGCGCATGTGCTCGGCGACAACCGCATGCACGCGATCTCGGCCTCACGCTGTTATTGAGGAATTTACGCCGTCTTGGCACACACCGTAGGGCCAATTCCGCCGGCCTGTCGGCCAGCCGCCGGGTTGCGCGGCGGGGATTCTCGAGCCGGATACCGCCCCCGACATCAAACCTCTTGCCTGGGTCGCGATCCGGAACCAACATCGCGGTACGCTGAGGGTGCGAGGGCGGGGTGAGCAAAAAAGCCAAGACCAGGCCGAAGAATCCCAGGAAGCCGAGGGACCAAAGGCCGATTCCCAGGGTCGAGCACCGCGAACCGTTTCGATTCAGGATTTCCTCAAAAGCCTTGGGCCCGGCCTTATCACCGGCGCCTCCGATGACGATCCCTCCGGCATCGGCACTTACAGCCAGGCCGGTGCGCAGCTCGGCTACGGCATCGGCTGGACCATGCTGCTGACGTTTCCGCTGATGGCGGCGATTCAGGAGATTTCAGCCCGTGTCGGCCGCGTCACCGGGCGCGGCATTGCCGGCAATGTCTGCCGGCATTATTCGGCGACGCTGCTCAATATCGTGATCGCGTTGCTGTTCATCGCCAACACCATCAACATCGCGGCCGATCTCGGCGCGATGGCGGATGCGACCAAATTGCTGATCGGGGGGCCGGGCATCGTCTATGTACTGGTATTCGGCGTCACCTCGGTCGCGGCGCAGATTTTCTTTGACTATTCGCACTACGTTGCGGTGCTGAAATGGCTGACGCTGTGCCTGTTCGCCTATGTCGCAGCGCTCGCTGTCGCCCATGTGCATTGGGGCGAGGCGATCACCGGCATTCTGGTGCCGAGGCTGACATGGAGCGCCGATTATCTGACCACCATCGTCGCCATCTTCGGCACCACCATCTCGCCCTATCTGTTCTTCTGGCAGGCCTCGCAGGAAGCCGAGGACCAGCGCGTCGATGCCACCAAGCAGCCGCTGATCGAAAAGCATTATGGCGCGCAAAACGAATTCCACCGGATTCGCGCCGACACCATCGTCGGCATGGCGTTTTCCAACCTGATTGCCCTGTCGATCATCATCACGGCGGCAGCAACCCTGCATGCCACCGGCAAGACCGACATCCAAACCTCGGCGCAGGCAGCCGAAGCGCTAAAGCCCATCGCAGGCGCGTTTGCGGAAGTCATTTTCGCGCTCGGCATCGTCGGCACCGGATTGCTGGCGATTCCGGTTCTCGGCGGCGCAACGGCCTATGCCGTCGGCGAAGGCCGCCGCTGGCCGGTCGGGCTTGCGCGCAAGCCGAAAGAGGCGATCGCCTTCTATGCCGTGCTGGCATTGTCGGCCGGAATAGGCATTGCGCTGAATTTTACCTCGATCAATCCGATCTCCGCGCTGTTCTGGAGCGCCGTCATCAATGGCGTGCTCGCTGTTCCAGTGATGGTGCTGCTGATGATCATGGCGCGGCGCAAGGACGTGATGGGTCGCTTTACGATCGGCGGGGCGTTGCACTGGCTTGGCTGGCTCGCAACTGCGGCGATGGCGCTCAGCGTAGCGGCAATGGGTATCGGCCTCTTTATGTGAGTTCATGTCCTCGATGCGTTGCGACATTAATCCTTCCGGAACACGATCGAGGCCATCCATCCCGTCATCAGCGCCATGAACGCCGTCACCAGCCCATAGATGAAACCGTTCTGACGCGCCGTGGTGGCGACGAATTGCTCGAACCCCACCTTGACGATTTCGAACGCGGTATCGGTCCGCGTCACCAGCATGCCGTCGGCAAACAGCTTGATCTCAACATCGTAGGTCCCGATCGGGACCTCCCCCGGAAGCGGGATTCCGGTGCGAAACAGCGTCGGGGTCAAAAACGTCACCGCGGAGCTCGCTTCGCGATAGAGACCGTGCTGCGAACGCAGCCGCACGAAGGCGCTGCGGAATGCGTCGTCCGGAACCACATCGGCGTAGTCGGGACCGACCCGCTGGGTCAGCAATACGTTGTTGAGGCCGAGCTGCTGCCGGCGCTGCACTTCGGGCGGAGCGATGGCGTCGAACGGCCGGTTGGAAAACAGGGCGAGATAGGTCGGCACTTTCAGAAACTGCCGGTAGTCGTTATTCATCCAGATGCCGAACCGGCGCTCCTTGCGGCGGGTCACCATGTCCGCGCGCGGACCGCTGACGGTGACGACGAGATCGTAATTGCCACGGTTTGCGGGCGCCCTGTCGTCCTTCTCGACCGAGCCGAACAGCACCAGTTCCTCGCCGGAATAATTCGGCGTCACGGTGACGCGATGGTTCGACACGGAAACGATCAGCCGTTCGGCATGCGCGACGTCGGCCGCCAGACCGGCGCCCAGCACGAGCGCGAAGCCGATACCCGCGATGGGTGGACGCCACATCATCCGGCGCCCCCGGTTTCCCGGATGGTGAAGAGATCGTCGGGGCGGATCCCCAATTCGATGGCAAAGCGGATGCCGACCGCGAGAATTAGCAGTCCGAGCAGCAGCCGCAAATGCTCGCCGCGAATCTTTTGCCCGGCGCGGGCGCCGAACTGCGCGCCGGTGACGCCGCCGATCATCAGGATCAGCGCCAGCACAGCGTCGACCAGATGGTTGGTGACGGCGTGCAGCATGGTGGCAAAGAGCATGGTGACCAGCGTCAGTACCATGGAGGTGCCGATCACCGTCGAGGTCGGAACCTTCAGCAGATAGATCATGATCGGGATCAGGATAAAGCCGCCGCCGATGCCCATCACCGCGCCGATGAAGCCAATCACCAGGCCGACCGCGACGACCGGGATCACCGACAGGTAAATTTTCGAGCGCTTGAAACGCATTTTCAGCGGCAGACCGTGGATCCAGCCATGACTGCCCGAGCGCCGCATCGGGATCACAACGCCGCGCCGCGTGCGCAGGATCGCGCGCAATCCTTCCCAGAACATCAATCCGCCGACGGCCGAGAGAAGCACCACATAGGACAGCGCGATCAGCAGATCGAGCTGGCCAAGCGAGCGCAGCAGGGTGAATGTCCACACGCCGAGTGCGGTGCCGATAACGCCGCCGCTTAGCAATACCAGGGCCAATGCCGGATCGATGGCGCGTTTGCGCCAGTAGGACAGCGCGCCGGAAAACGACGACGCCGCGATATGGCTCGCGACCGAGGCGACGGCGACTGCGGGTGCGATGCCGACGAAGATCAATAGCGGCGTCATCAGGAAGCCGCCGCCAATTCCGAACATGCCGGACACGAATCCGACCGCCGCACCCATCGCCAGGATGAGAAAGACGTTGACCGGAATGTCGGCGATCGGAAGGTAAAGCTGCACGCGCGCTCGCTTCGGATTTTTAGCCCTGCAGCCGGCCGAAACCGCTCACGGCATGGTTTTTTCGATAGCGGCGCGGGTTATTGGCCGCGCTCCTGCATAACCGAAATCGCCGGCCTGAGGGATTAAAGTATCCCCGAAATGCCGGGTTTTTGCCGCGGTCCCGCGCGCAACTTTCGAAGTGGTGAATAATTCAGATTAACGCGCGGCGCGCTTGATGGCGACCGGCCTGGCCGCGCCAGGTGCCGGCTTGGCCGCATCGGCCTGGGTCGGTGCGACGTCCCATCCCCCGGCCGGGCTTGCCGTATTGACGGCGTCGTCGGGCTGGCCTTCCGGCGTAAAGGTCTGGATTGCCAGTTTCGCGGCAGCCAGCGACTGCGCGTCGAGCCGCTTGGCGATATCATCGCGTTTGCGCACCGAGTCGGCGTCGCCCTGGGCGGCGGCGAGACTGAACCATTTGAAGGATTCGGCAAGGTTCTGTTCGACGCCGATACCGCGCGCATAGAGAATGCCGAGATTGAACTGGCTGTCGGCGACGCCGCGGTCGGCCGCCTTGCGGAACCATTGCGACGCGCTCTTGTAATTGGCGCCCTTGCCGCCGCCATCGGCGTCGAGCACGGCGAGATTGTGCATCGCCTTGGCGTTGCCCCGTTCCGCGGCCTGCAGGTAGTAGCGGCGCGCAAGGTCGGCATCTTTCTTCACGCTGAGGCCCTTTTCGTAAAGGGTCCCGAGCCGGAAGATCGCAGGCACCACGCCTGCTTGCGCGGCGCGGTCGTACCATTTCGCGGCATCGTCATAGCTCGCCGGCACGCCTTTGCCTTCGGCATAGCGGAGGCCGATCTCATAAGCGGCGGAGGGATCGCCTTTAAGCGCGGCTGCGCGCAGGACCGGTCCGCCGATTCCGTCCGGCAATTTTTCTTCCGGAGGAATCTGGATCAGCGTCAGTTTGCGATTGGCGGCCAGCACCGGAACCGCGGGGCTCGCCTGCGGGATCGTTCCGGTGATATCCGGCGCGGTGACCGGAGCGGCTGCCGGCATTGCGGGCTGCGGGATCGCCACCGATGCGGTGCTCTCCGAAACGGCCGGCGCGGGTGCATTAAGCGATTGCCGGCCGATCGGTGTCGGCGAGGTCATCGAAGGCATGGCCGGAGCGGGTGCCGCGGGCTTGGCGCTTTCGGCAGGCGCCGGGGGCGGCGGCTCGCTGGAGATCTCCGATTCCGGCATTGACGGCGGCGTGCCGCTGTCGAGCAGCGTCATCGCCATCTTGAAGGTGCCGAGCACGATCACGACCACGCTCGCGCCGACCAGCAGCGAGCGGATCTTGGACGTGATGGTGGACGAGCCTTTGGCCGCATCACCGCTCGTATCCTTGAGCGCGGCGACGCGCTTGGTCCTGTTGTCCTTGGCGGGCGTCGCCGCAGCGGCCTGCGCGGCCCGGCGGGCGGCGGCGATGAAACTCGACGTGCTGGCCTGCTCGCGGGCAGCCGGGGAAATCTCGCTGATGGCGCTTTCCGACGCTGCGATGCGCTCCGACGGTGACGCGGTACGGCCCACCGGCCGCGTACCCGGTTCCAGCGGATGATCCGGCGGCAGATCGGGTTCGATCGCCGCGCGCGGTAGCGGCGCCTGAGGTTCGAGAATTTCGCTGATCGCCCTTGGGGCGATGACCGGCGCGGCGGGCGGCTCGGCGGCGTGGAATTCGCGCGGCGCAGCGGCGAAATGTGCCTGGGCGGCAGCCGGATTCGGCATTTCCGGTCGGGGCGGCGGCGGGGCGGCTTGCTGCGGCGTCATCGCGCGCGAGAGCGGTTGGGCCGCCGTCACGGGCGCCGGTGGCACCGGCGCGGGGCGGGCTGCGCGCAGATCGCCCTCGATCATCGCCAATCGGTCGACCACATGTCCGAGCGTGTTATGAACGACTTCAAGCGCGTCCTGGGTATGACGGCCGGTTTCCGACTGGTTGAAGCGCATGTCGGACAATTCGCGCTTGATCAGATCGACCAGGCCGCTGTCCATCTGCATGGCGGGCGGCGCGCCGGTCCTTCCGTCGTCGGCGGGCGCGGCAGACCTGGCATGCTGGGTTTCAAGATGGCGCAGCACATCCTGCAGGCCTTCCTCGACCCGCCCGAGATTGCCGGAGCGGTGATCCGTCGAAGCTTCGAGGCGCTCCAGCAGATACGACACGCGCTGTTCCAGATGGGCAAATGCCGACGCGCTGTCATTGCCGACCTGCATATGGTCGAGGCGGTCCATCAGCGCCCGCAACGCGCCTTCGATATGCTCGGAATTGTCGCTGGCGACAGGCCGTTGGCGGCCTTCCAGGGACGATGTCAATGCGGCGATGCGCTGTTCGAGGATCGCGAACGAATCACCATGGCCCTCGGACCGGGCGAACTGGTCGACCTTGGACGACAGCGCCTGAACGTCGTCGCTGAGCCGTGCCAGTGCGTCGGTCGACGCGACATTGGAGACGATCGAGCGCAGCGCGGAAATTGCATCTTCAAGCTGACGAATGGTGCCGGGATCGTCGTTGCTGCGCACGATCATGTCGAGCTTGGCGCTGAGATTGCGGATCGCGTCGTCGTAGCCCGCCAGTTGTTCGGCCGGAGTCATCGAGCGTAGCGCTTCGCGTATCTCGTTGAGTGCGCGTTCGATACCGGCGAGCGCCTGGCCGTCGGTGCCGTTCTGCCTGCTGTCGTCGATCCGTCGCGACAGCAAACGGATCTCGTTTTCGATCGATTCGATCGCGCGGCGCGGCATCGCCTCGGTGATGGCATGGCGAATTTGGTTCAGTTCGCCGCGGAACGCGGCGATCGACTGCTCGATATTGTCCGGACGCTGCAGCGACTCGATCTGGCTGGTGATCTTGAGCAGATGCCGCTCGAGCCCGGAAAAATCCGGGCCGGCGGGCGCCGGCTGCGCCATCGCCGGTGCGATCGGCGGTGCCGCACGGGACGGCATCGGCCGCGGCGAGGAATTATCGAGCTCGCTTTGGCGCGCAGTGATTTCTGCAATGGCGAAGTCCAGCGTTCCTGGATTGAGCGGCGGAGAAGAACGGTAGACTTGCGCCGCCGCGCGCTCGACTTTCTCGGCCTGGCGCTGGGAATCCTGGCGCTGCGCCTGCTTCGGCGCGGGGTTTGAAATCTGCGACAGCCGCGCGTCGAGTCGCGAAATGGCGTCGTTCAACTGCTTGGCGACACCGGGGCCGTTGTGCGATGCGCCGCCGGGCGGGGCATCGTTGGGCGCCGCGTCGTTACGAGGTGCTGGGCGCGAAATCTGTTCGATCTGGCGGGTGATGGAATCCAGCCGCTGATGAATGTCGGCGACGTCTTTGGCGTCCTGGCTCGGAAGCGGCGGATCGTGGGGGACAGGAATGTTCGGGGCCGTGGAATCGCCGACGGTGGAATTGAGCCAGTCATCGAGCGACATGCCGGCGCGTCGCGCGGCGGCCTCGGCCCGCTCACGGACCGATGGATCGATGCCCTCTACACTCCACGATACGCGCGAATTCATGCTCTGGCCCGGTTCGAACTCTCGGCGCATCGCTGCACCGCCAGCTTCCCCGCGCGTCCCATTGAAGAGACAATCGAATTCAGCGCAGGTCGTCTGCATCTGAGATCGACTTTTTCGTGTTACGGTAAACAACGGGTTAAGGAGTTGCGGATCAGGCCCTAAAAACTGCTATTTGGCGCAAATTCAACCGTAGGTGCGTGCTTCGCGGTAGCAGGGCGCGCATGTTGTCGCTTTGGCTCTCTTAGGCTCCCCTTCGGCCTCGGGTTCCGTCTAATGTGATTTTGCAACAAGCCGATTGCTGCGATGCAAAAATTTGCCTAAACGAAGCCGCCTGAAGCCCTGCCGGAGAAGGTCCCGATGCCCAGTTACAAAGCCCCGCTGGAAGACGTCAGCTTTCTGCTCAACGACGTGTTCCAGATCGACCGATACAACAATCTTCCGGGCTTCAGCGACGCGCCCGCGGACGTGCGGGAAGCGATCCTGGCCGAGGCCGCCAAGCTCAGCGAGGAAGTGCTGCAGCCGCTCAACCGCATCGGCGACCTCGAGGGTTGCACCCGCCACGACGATGGTCGGGTCACGACGCCGAAGGGTTTTAAGGCTGCTTACAAGCAACTGGGCGAAGGCGGCTGGCTCGGACTATCGGCTCCCGCGGAGTATGGCGGGCAGGGCCTGCCGACCACGCTGACGCAAACCGTCAACGAATTCCAGATGTCGGCCAATATGGCGTTCTCGATGTATCCGGGCCTGACCCAGGGCGCCACTGCCGCCTTGATGGTGCACGGCAAGCCGGAGCAGAAGAAAATGTTCGTGCCGCGGATGCTGGCCGGAGACTGGACCGGCACCATGAACCTCACCGAGCCGCAATGCGGCACCGATTTGGGGCTGTTGCGCACCAGGGCTGTGAAGCAGGCCGACGGCAGCTACAAGATTACCGGGACCAAGATCTTCATCTCCGGCGGCGAGCACGATCTCACCGAAAACATCATCCATCTCGTGCTGGCGCGGATCGAGGGCGCCCCGGCCGGCATCAAGGGCGTGTCACTGTTCGTGGTGCCCAAGGTGCTGGTCAATGCCGACGGCTCTCTCGGTGCGACGAATGGGGTGTCGTGCGGTTCGATCGAACACAAGATGGGCATTCACGGCAACTCCACCTGCGTTATGAATTACGACGGCGCCACCGGCTGGCTGATCGGCGAGGAAAACAAGGGCATGCAGGGCATGTTCGTGATGATGAACGAGGCCCGGCTCGGCGTGGCGGTGCAGGGGTTGGCGCAATCCGAAGTCGCCTATCAGAACGCCGTCGCTTACGCGAAAGACCGCCTGCAAGGCCGTTCGCTGACAGGGCCTAAAGCGCCGGACAGGCCGGCCGATCCGATCATTGTGCATCCCGACGTGCGCCGTACCCTGCTCACGATCCGCGCCTTCAACGAGGCGGCGCGCGCGATGGTGGTGTGGACCGCGCTGAAGAGCGACGTCGCGCACAGATCGAGCGATGCCAAGGATCGCCAGGAGGCCGACGACCACATGGGCCTGATGACGCCGGTGCTCAAGGGCGTGCTTACCGACGTCGGGTTTTCCAACGCGGTGCTGGCCCAGCAGGTGTTCGGCGGCCACGGCTACATCGCCGAATGGGGCATGGAGCAGTTCGTGCGCGACGCGCGCATTGCCATGATCTATGAAGGCGCCAACGGCATTCAGGCGCTCGATCTGGTGGGGCGCAAGTTGCCGCGCGACGGTGGCCGCGCGGCGATGGCGTTCTTCGCCGAGGTTGCCGCATTCGCCAAGGATCACGCCGCCGATGAGGCGATGCAGCCTTATCTCGCACCGCTGTCGACCGCGCTCGGTCACTTGCAGCAGGCCACCATGTGGCTGATGCAGAATGCGCTGGCCAAGCCCGACAATGCCGGCGCCGGCGCCACCGATTACATGCACCTGTTCGGTCTGGTCACGTTCGGTTACATGTGGGCGCGAATGGCGAAAGTAGCCCAAGACAAGATTGCCGGCGGCGGCGCTGCACCTTATCTGACCTCCAAGCTCGTCACCGGCCGCTTCTTCATGGAGCGGATGCTGCCGGAAACCTCGGTGCATCTCGCGCGCATCCAGACTGGAAGCGGCACCACCATGGAATTGCCGGCGGAAGCGTTTTGAAAAGATAACACCGTCCTTGCGGGCGAAGCGAAGCAATCCACAGGCCGCACAGGAAAGTCGGATTGCTTGGTCGCTACGCTCCTCGCAAGGACGAATCGCAAGACTGAAACGGGAGAACCCAATGCCTGAGGCGTTCATTTACGATCACGTCCGCACCCCGCGCGGCCGTGGCAAGCCCGACGGCTCGCTGCACGAGGTGACCGCGCTGGCGCTGGCCACCGCGCCGTTGAAGGCGCTGAAGGAGCGTAACAACATCCAGCCGGGCACCATCGACGACGTCGTGCTGGGCTGCGTCGATCCGGTCGGCGAGGCCGGCGGCGACATCGCGCGCATGGCGGCGCTGAGCGCAGGTTATGGCAACGACGTGCCGGGCATCCAGATCAACCGGTTTTGCGCGTCGGGGCTCGATGCCGTGAATTTTGCGGCAGCCCAGGTGATGTCGGGCCAGCACGCGATGACGATCGGCGGTGGCGCCGAATCCATGAGCCGGGTCGGCATCGGCGCCTCCGGGGGCGCGTGGCCGATGGATCCTTCGATCGCGGTGCCGGCCTACTTCATGCCGCAGGGCGTCTCGGCCGACCTGATCGCGACCAAATACGGTTTTTCACGCGACGATGTCGACGCCTATGCAGTGCAGAGCCAGCAGCGCGCCGGCAAGGCGTGGCAGGAGGGGCGCTTCGACAAGTCGGTGGTACCGGTCAAGGACATCAACGGCCTTACCATTCTCGCCAAGGACGAGCACATGCGCCCGACCACGACGATGCAGTCGTTGGCGTCGTTGCAGCCGTCATTCGTGATGATGGGGCAAATGGGCGGGTTCGAGGCGGTGGCGATCCAGTCTCATCCGGAAATCGAGCGCGTCAATTACGTGCATCACGCCGGCAATTCTTCCGGCATCGTCGATGGCGCGGGGGCGGTGCTGCTCGGCAACAGGGAAGCCGGCGAAAAAGCAGGCCTGAAGCCGCGTGCAAAGATCCGTGCTTTCGCCAATATCGGCTCCGAGCCGGCGATGATGTTGACCGGACCCGTCGACGTGACCAGGAAGGTGCTGGAGCGATCCGGCATGAGACTGTCGGACATCGACCTGTTCGAACTTAACGAGGCATTCGCTTCGGTGGTCCTGCGCTACATCCAGGCCTTCGACATCGACAACGCCAAGATCAACGTCAATGGCGGCGCGATTGCACTGGGCCATCCACTTGGCGCTACCGGTGCGATGATTCTCGGAACCGTGCTTGACGAACTGGAGCGCTCCGGCAAATCGACGGCGCTGGTAACGCTATGCATCGGCGGCGGCATGGGCACCGCGACGATTATCGAGCGGGTTTAGGGAACGACCAACATGACCTTCAAGAATTTCAAGATCGAAACGGACGCCGACGGCATTGCGCTGGTGACATGGGATATTCCGGGCCGTTCCATGAACGTCCTCGACACCACCACGATCGAGGAACTCGGTGCGATCGTCGATGAAACCACTGCGGATGCCGCCGTGAAGGGCGTCGTCATCACCTCGGGCAAGGAAGCTTTTTCGGCGGGCGCGGATCTTTCGATGCTGGAAGGCATGAACAGGGCCTTTGCCGAGGCGCTGAAGGCCGACGGCGCGGAAGCCGCGCAAAAAATGCTGTTCGACGAAAGCCGCAAGTTGTCGCTGACGCTGCGCAAAATCGAAACGTCAGGCAAGCCGTGGGTCGCCGCCATCAACGGCCTGGCGCTCGGCGGCGCCTTCGAGGTGACGCTGGCCTGCCATTATCGGGTCGCGTCGGACAATCCAAAGACGCGCCTCGGCCTGCCGGAAATCAAGGTCGGTCTGTTTCCGGGCGGCGGCGGCACCCAGCGGCTGCCGCGCATGCTGCAGCCGCAGGATGCGATGCAGATGCTGCTGAAGGGCGAGCATATCAATCTGGCCAAGGCCAAGGCCCAGAATATCGTAGGCGCGGTCGTGCCCGCGGCCGATCTGGTCCATACCGCAAAGGACTGGATCAAGGCCGGCGGCAAGGCGGTCGCGCCGTGGGACGAGAAAGGTTTCAAACTGCCGGGCGGACCCGTTTATTCCAAGAACGGCATGATGATCTTCCCGGCCGGGAACGCGATCTACCGCCGCGAGACCTACGACAATTATCCGGCCGCGCGCGCGATCATGCAGTGTGCCTATGAGGGCCTGCAATTGCCGATGGATGCGGCGCTGCGTGTTGAATCGCGCTACTTCGCGCACATCCTGCAGACCAAGGAAGCGGCAGCGATGATCCGCAGCCTGTTCCTGTCGATGCAGGAATTGAACAAGGGTGCGCGCCGGCCGCAGCACGTGCCGCCGACGAAAGTAGGAAAACTCGCGATCATCGGCGCCGGCTTCATGGGCGCCAGCGTCGGCTATGTCTCGGCGCGCGCCGGCATCGACGTGGTGCTGATCGACCGCGACCAGGAGAGCGCCGACAAGGGCAAGGGCCATGCCACGGCGGTGATCGACGATCTGATCAAGAAGGGTCGAGCCAAGCAGAGCGACCGCGACGCCATCCTGTCGCGCATCAGCGCCACGGCCGATTACGACGCGCTGAAGGACTGCGATCTCGTCATCGAAGCCGTGTTCGAGGACCGCAAGGTGAAGGCGGAGACCTACGCCAGGGCGCAGCCTTTATTGAAAAACGATGCGATCTTCGCTTCCAATACCTCGACGCTGCCGATCAATTCGCTGGCGGAGGAGTTCAAGGACCAGAGCAAATTCATCGGGATTCATTTCTTCTCTCCGGTCGAGAAGATGATGCTGGTGGAGATCATCGTCGGCAAGAACACCGGCGATGTCGCGCTCGCCACTGCGCTGGATTACGTCCGCGCCATCGGCAAAACGCCGATCGTGGTGAATGATTCGCGCGGTTTCTTCGCCAATCGCTGCGTGCTGCGCTTCACCGCCGAAGGTCTGGAAATGCTGATGGAAGGCGTTCCGCCGGCGATGATCGAGAACACCGCGAAGATGGCGGGCATGCCGGTCGGGCCGTTGTCACTGTCCGATGAAGTGGCGCTCGATCTCGTGCTCAAGATCATGAAGGCGACCGAGGCCGATCTCGGCGCCAACGCCATCGACCAAACCCAGAAGAAGCTCCTGGTCGAGATGGTCGAAAAACAGGGCCGCTTCGGCCGCAAGAACGGCAAGGGATTTTACGATTACCCGGAGAAAGGCAAGGGCCAGAAGAGCCTGTGGTCGGAATTGTCGGGGCTGCAACCAAAACATCTCGATCCGGATACGCTGGATATCGAGGAGATGAAGCAGCGCTTTCTGGTGGTGCAGGCGGTGGAAGCCGCGCGTACCGTGGAAGACCATGTCATCACCGACCCGCGCGAGGCGGACGTCGGCTCGATCCTGGGTTTTGGTTTCGCGCCGTTCACCGGCGGCACGCTGTCCTACATCGATTTCATGGGGACCGGGAAGTTCGTCGAACTGTGTCACAAGCTCGAGGCGAAATACGGATCGCGCTTCACGCCGCCAAAACTGCTGGAAGACATGGCCGCGAAGGGCGAGACGTTCTACGGCCGCTTTCCGCCGAACAAGACGGCGGCGTAATCCGGACGCCATGCGCGGGCTTGACCCGCGCCCGGCGACGCAGAGCGCCCTACGTCATACCTGGAAGCCTCCATAGCTTGGTCTGCCGACGTCCGAATCGTAATCGCCCTCGGCTCCCGGAGCGAGGCCGGGGATGTTCAGATCGTCGAATGCCTGGCGGATGTCCCAGTTGGTGCATCGGTCGTAACCGGCCCAGCCGCGGGAGCCTGCCAGCCAGCAACGTTCCGCCATGTTCTGATTGCGCAGCCAGTTGCAGGTGAGGCCGGAGCCGTAAACGCCGATCATGTAAACGCTCCGCCCCCGGCCCATCGCCCGGAATGCGTCGGCTACGCCCTGAAAATAATCATTGATGGGACCGGCGATCTGGTCCGGATCGAAGTCATTGTCGACCGTGAAGTAGATCGGCGTTGCGGCAGGCTGATGGGTGGTCATTGCTTGCCGGTATGCGCAACTGCCCTGGGCGAAGCCGTCGTGATAGGAAAAATTAGAGATCTCGTTGGATATCCATTCCCAGAGCGCAACCACGCACAATCCGGCATCGGTCAGCGCCGCGGCTTCCCGGTAGGTCAGTGGCGCGTAATGCGACGCCGGCCAGCGATAGTAGCGGCCGACAAAACCGACGCCGGCCTGTTTGATGGCGCCGGCAAAATCCGAGTAATCCTTCGCGCAATCCATTCCGATCAAATCGGGCATTGTCGTTCCTCGTCGCCGTCGACAAGCAGATGCGAGAATGCAGAAGTTTTTGAAGCTGCGCAATATCAGGTTGTATTCGGCGGCCCTGAGGATTTGATCGCAAATAAAAAGGCCGGATACGCGATCCGGCCTTTCCTTCGCCGTCGGGGATGGTTCACGCCGCCTTCTGGGCCTGCGCTTCCATGTCGAGGGCTGCCTGCACCTTCGGGCGCGCCGCGACGCGCTCCTTGAATGCCATCAGGTTCTTGAATTCCGACAGATCCAGGCCGGTGCGTTCAGCCCATTTCAGCATCACGAACAGATAGCCGTCGGCGACCGTGAACTGCTTGCCCATCAGGTAGTCGTGGCCGAGCTGCGATTCGGCGTATTTGAACTTGCCCTTGATGCGGTCGCGGAAAAAGTTCTTCACCTCGTCCGGGATCACCGGCTGGAACAGCGGGCTGAAATTCTTGTGCAGTTCGGTGGTGATGAAGTTAAGCCATTCCTGCAACTTGTAGCGTTCGGCCGAGCCGATCGCCGGCGCGAGATTCTTTCCCGCCGACTTGTCGGCGATCATTTGTACGATGACCGGCCCTTCCGTGAGCAGGTCGCCGTTGTCAAGCTGCAGCACCGGGACCTGCCCCTTCGGGTTGATTTTGGTGAAATCGTCGCCGTTTTCGGTCTTCTTGGCCTTGAGGTCGACCTTCACCAGCTCATGGGCGAGACCGGCTTCGTGCAGCGCGATATGGGGCGACAGCGAACAGGCTCCGGGCGAATAATACAGCTTCATGCGAAATTTCCTTTTCTTCGGATTATTGGATAGGGCGGACCGATGATTAAATGCAGCTGCATGAAATAGTCAAGATTGATGCAGCTGCATTTAGTGCGGTACACTGCCGTGATATGGGCCAGTCCATGAAACGCAAACCATCGACCGAGGCGACCGCGGCCTGGATCCGCCTGATGCGGATCCAGAGCCGCGTGCTTGATGCCGTCGAGCAGGAGCTGAAGAAAGCCGGCTTCCCGCCGCTCGCCTGGTATGACGCGCTGCTCGAATTGTCGCGCGCGCCATCGGGCGAAATGCGGCCCGTGGAGCTGGAAAAGCAGATGCTGATCCCGCAATACTCGACCTCGCGGCTGATCGACCGGCTGGTGGATGAAGGGCTGGCGGCGCGCCGCGAATGCAAGATCGACAAACGCGGCCAGTTCGTCGAAATCACGGAAATGGGGCGCGAGCTGCAAAAGAAGATGTGGAGCGCGTATTCCGCCGCGATCGAAAAGCATGTCGGCTCGAAACTTTCCGATGCGGATGCGGTAAAACTTTGCTGCCTGCTCGATCGTCTGGGCTGTTCGTGCGATGAGGCGTCGGTGCCCGCCGCCAGAGACGTCGCGTCCGCACGATGATATTATTCTCACCTCCAGCATCCGCGGATCGACCGGTCCGCAGCCGTCCCCGACATTGCGCGCGTTCGGTTGAAATGCCCCACATCCGGAATTCGCATGGCGCGTGACCAGATCGATATGACGCCGCTGCAATCGCGCGACGAGCTTGTGGCCTGGCTCGAAGCCGGCGTGAAGCCTGCGTCCGATTTCCGCATCGGTACCGAGCACGAAAAGACGCCGTTCACGCTGCACGGCCATAACCCCGTCGCTTATGAAGGCTCGCGCGGCATCGGCGCGCTGCTGGAAGGCATGAAGCTCTTGCTCGGCTGGGAGCCGATCGTGGAACGCGGCAATATCATCGGGCTGTACGACGTTACCGGCGGCGGCGCGATCTCGCTGGAGCCCGGCGGCCAGTTCGAACTGTCGGGAGCGCCGGTGGAAACCGTGCATCAGACCCAATCCGAGTTGATGGCGCATCTGGCGCAGGTACGCGAGATCGCGACGCCGCTCGGCATCGGATTCCTCGGCCTCGGCATGACGCCTTCATGGTCGCGCGAACAGATCCCGATGATGCCGAAAGGCCGCTACAGGATCATGACCAACTACATGCCGAAGGTCGGTCAATATGGCCTCGACATGATGTACCGCACCTGCACCGTGCAAACCAATCTCGATTTCTCCTCCGAAGCCGACATGGTCAAGAAACTGCGGGTGTCGGTGGCGCTGCAGCCGGTGGCGACCGCGCTGTTCGCCAATTCGCCGTTCACCGAGGGCAAGCCCAACGGTTTTCTCTCGTTCCGCTCGCAGATCTGGCGCGATACCGATACTGCGCGCGCCGGCATGATCCCGTGGGTGTTCGAGGATGGCATGGGGTTCGAGCGCTGGGTCGATTACGCGCTGGATGTGCCGATGTATTTCGTCAAGCGCGGCGATGAATATATCGACGTCGCCGGCTCGTCATTCCGCGCCTTCTTCGAGGGAAGAAATAATGTATTTCCGGGCGAGCGACCGACGCTGTCGGACTGGGCCAATCATCTCTCGACGATTTTCCCGGAGGTACGGCTGAAGCGTTATCTGGAAATGCGTGGTGCCGATGGCGTGCCGTGGGGGCGGCTTCCGGCGCTGCCGGCGTTCTGGGTAGGGCTGCTGTACGACGACACCAGCCTGAACGCGGCATGGGACATCGTCAAATATTGGAACGCACAGGAGCGACAGGCGTTGCGCGATGACGTCCCGCGGCTCGGCTTCAAAGCCCGGATCCGGGACCGCTATCTGTTCGAAATCGCGAGGGAATGTCTGGTCCTTGCGCATGCCGGCCTGCGCCGGCGCGGTCACGTCGATCGCCTCGGCCATGATGAGTCGCGGCATCTCGATCCGCTGGACCGGATTCTCGATGCCGGTCGCACGCCGGCCGAGGAGATGCTGGAAAAATTCCATGGTCCCTGGCATGGCACGGTGGACCCGGCGTATCAGGAATACGCGTTCTAGATCAACGCATTGAAAAGCCTGAATAGCTGTTCATCCGCGGTACAGGAACGCGGCGGTCAAATGGGGCGTCGCGCGCCGATGCATTCCAACCGGTCGAAAGCAATCGCGTATGTGGAAAAGCCGCCTGCTGAGGGCGTGTTTGATATCGCTTGTCATCATCTGCGGGGCGGTCACAGCCACGCGGGATGCGCAGGCGCAGTCGAATTTTGACCGGCCCGGCAGCGATTATACCAGCACGTCGGTACCTTCGGGCGACCCGGCGGATTGCGCGATGATATGCGAGCGCGACCGGCGCTGCCGCGCCTGGAGTTTCAATTATCCCACCGATGCCGCGGGGGGTGCGGTGTGCTGGCTCAAAAACAATGTGCCGGCACGGTCGCAGGATAATTGCTGCGTTTCCGGCGTACGCGGCGCCGGCGTGGTCGAGCAGCGCAGCGGTCCGGTGGAATCCTCGATCGACCGGTTCGGCGGCGACTACCGCAATTTCGATCTGGAAGGCCGCGACGGGGAGGACGCCTGCAAGGCGGCCTGCACCGCGGACAACAAATGCCGAGCCTGGACCTATGCAAGGCCGGGCTATGTCGGCCGCGATGCGCATTGCTACCTGAAGAAAGACATCAAGCCGCCGCGCCGCAAGCCGGGGTTCATCTCCGGCGTAGTCAGGTGAGGTCGTTCGGATCTGCGTAGAGCCAAGGTCAGCCGGCCGCGCAGCGTGCGCCCGGTGACAGGTTCCGTATCCCACCATTATTTCGGCGCATGAGTTTTGATCGTTGGCGGGCACGGCGCAGCGGCGCCTCTGCCTACCCCTGCGCTCTGCTCGCCTTCACCGCCGCCGTCGAGGCCAGCGTCCGCCAGTGCCGCTGCAGCAAGGGCTCGAGATCCCTGCGTTTCGCCTTCGACAGCCGGATCAGCACCATCGGATAATTGCGATAGTGATCGGTGAAATAAAACACCTTTGGCGCGCGTTCCACCAGCATATCGCGCTCGTCTTGCGGCACGCCCGGCATCACCATGCTGTCGGCATCTTCTTTCAGCCGCGCCAGCAGTTTCTTACGAACCTTGAGGGCGGGCGTGCCGTAGGAAGTGCCGTCCGTCACCTCCGGCCAGGCGAGTGCGATCTTTCTGACGTCATCGAAGGTCATGCCGGCTTCATTGCCAGGAGCGTAGCGACGAAGCAGTCCAGGCTTGCTTCGCTGCTTGCTGGATTGCATCGCTTCGTTCGCGAGGACGGTGAACCCATCTGCAACCGCGCAATATTCAATGCACGCTGGTGAAAAACCGCGCGACGCGAAAACCCGACAGCCAGGTCAACACCGGTTGGCTCTTGGTGGCGAAATCCCAGGAGCCGACGATCGCGTCGACGCGGCCGACCAGGTTGTCCGCCGGCAGCAGCCCGACGCCACCTTGGCGGACCGGGACGCGGCTGTCGGCGGAGTTATCGCGGTTGTCGCCCATTACGAACAGCCGGTCCTTGGGCACGGTCACTTCCGGCGTATCGTCGAGCGGGCCGTTGTCGGCCATTTTGAAAATGGCATGCGACCCGCCGCCGGGCAAGGTCTCGACATAGCGCCGCGCCAGCTCGGTTTTTCCGTCCTCGTCTTCCGAACGGCCGACGCCGTCCGGCTTTAGCGCCGCCGCTTCGCCATTGATATAAAGCAGCCCCTGCCGCATCTGGACGCGGTCCCCGGGCAGCCCGACGACGCGTTTCACCCATGCCTGCGAACGGTCGCCGGGCCAGCGGAACACCACGACGTCGCCGCGCTTCGGCATCGCGCCGAACAGCCGTCCGGTCTCCGGAAAGGCGATGTGAATCGGCAGCGACGCCGCGCCATAGCCGTAAGGATATTTCGACGCCAGCATCGCGTCTCCGATCAGCAGCGTCGGCTCCATCGAAGGCGACGGCACATAGAACGGCTCGGCCAGCGCGGCCTTGCCGAGAAAAACGATCGCAAGGACTGCCGCGAGCTGGGCGAACTGTCCGCGCCAGCGCCGCGCGGTCGATCCGTGCGGCGTGATCTCGCTGCTCATCCGCCCGTTCCTCCAACCGTGATGCGCTCCATCCGCAGCGTCGGCTGGCCGACGCCGACCGGCACGCCCTGACCGTTCTTGCCGCAGGTCCCGATGCCGGAATCGAGCTGCAGGTCGTTGCCGACCATGGTGATGCGATGCAGGTCGGTTGGCCCGTTGCCGATCAGCATCGCGCCCTTCAATGGCGCGCCGATCCTGCCGTTCTCGATTTTGTAGGCTTCGGTACACTGAAATACGTATTTGCCCGAGGTGATGTCGACCTGGCCGCCACCGAAATTGGCGGCGAAGATGCCGTTCTTCACCGAGGCCAGGATCTCGGCCGGATCGCGCTGCCCGGCCAGCATGTAGGTGTTGGTCATGCGCGGCATCGGCACATGGGCGTAGCCCTGGCGGCGGCCGTTTCCGGTCGGCTTCATGGCCATCAGCCGTGCGTTCTGGCGGTCCTGCATGTAACCGACCAGGATGCCGTCCTCGATCAGCACGGTGCGGCTGGTCGGCGTGCCTTCGTCGTCGATCGACAGCGAACCGCGGCGCGAGGCGATGGTGCCGTCATCGACCACGGTGACGCCCTTGGCCGCGACCTGCTGGCCCATTAATCCAGCGAAGGCCGAGGTCTGCTTGCGGTTGAAATCGCCTTCCAGCCCGTGTCCGACCGCTTCATGCAGCATCACGCCGGGCCAGCCGGGCCCGAGCACCACGTCCATCTCGCCGGCCGGCGCCGGCACCGATTCGAGATTGACCATGGCTTCGCGCAGAGCTCCGTCCGCGGCCTCGCGCCACGCCCCGGCTTCGATGAACCGCGCGTAGCCCTCGCGGCCGCCATAACCCTTGCTGCCGCTCTCCTGGCGGTCGCCTTGCCCCGCCACCACGGAAATATTGACCCGCACCAGCGGGCGGATGTCGCGATAGCTCTCGCCGTCGGGGCGCAGGATTTCCACCACCTGCCAGGTCGCTCCCAGGCTGACCGACACCTGGCGCACCCGCGGATCCTTGTCGCGGACATAGGCGTCGATCTCGGCGAGCAGTTTTACTTTTGCTTCGAAGCCCGGCGCGTCCAGCGGATTGTCGTCGCCATAGAGCCGCACGTTGGTGTGCGCGGGTGCGGCCGCAAAACTGCCGCCATAGCCGCCGCGAACGGCTGCCACCGCATCGGCGGCGCGCATCAGTGCCGGCATCGACACGTCGGACGAATGCGCGTAGCCGACCGCGTCGTCCTTGACCGCGCGCAACCCGAACCCCTGCGCGGTGTCGTAGGTCGCCTGCTTCAGGCGCCCGTTGTCGAACATCAGCGCTTCGGACTGGCTGTATTCGAGGAACAGCTCGCCGTCGTCGGCGCCGGACAGCCCGCGTGAGACTTCGTGGCGGACGGCATCGCGGTCGAGATTGGCGCGGTCGAGCAGGGAGGTTGTGGGGGTCATGGGCATTCCGTTGTCCGAGGGGGTAAACCAAGATAGGCGTTTCCCGGCCATTCCGCGAGGGGCAGGAGCTTTCAGGAACGACGGCTTCGAGATTGAGGGGCGTGCAGCGCGACGCGGTTCTGGTCGACGGCGTTGACGAAAATGCTGCCTGCATGGCGGTGGTGTTTTAGCGGTGCGAGAACTGCGGCTCACGGCAGCTTGTCATACCCCTCGCCGATCCCGTTCAGGCTGAGCGGAAACCCGATCCCTTCTTCCGGTGTCTCGAAAATAATGAATGTCGCGGTCTTCGCCGTCCGCAATTGCCCCAGCAGCTTGTCGTCCATCACGACCTCCGCGACACAGCCGTTGGGCAGGCAGCGCACGAAACCGGCGCGGCCGACGTCGACATTGTCGAGCTTAAGGCCCAGTCCCGAGGGCAGCAGCACGCCGAGCGGCGCCACCACCCGCATCAGCTTGCTTTTCTGATCGGCGGTTTTCAGCACGATCACGGTGAGGCCGGCATTGGAGCGGTCCTCCGCCACCACGCTCTGGATCAGGGCGCATTGCTCGGCCTGGGCGCCGGGCGGGGTGTCGCAGCGGATCTGCCAGTCGCCGTGCACCGAGCGCACCGCGCCTTGCGCGCCGGCGGCGGTGGTAAGGCTGAAAAACACCGCGGCGGCGCATGCGCCGGCGGTCATGTGCTGTCTTGCCTGCTGTCTCGAAAACCCCATCCCGGTCGATCCTTAAGGTTCTAAGTCAAGGTTCTGGCCCACGTCGTCGAAACACTGGACTGATCGGCAATGACGGCGCCGTGAAGGCAGTCGGCGCCGGAACGGGCCGCCTGGCGATGCGAATCAGGGTCCTATGGAGCGGCCTCTCTGTGCCTACATCGGACAATCTGGCTGTCAAGCGCTGTGCGGGCGCAAATGGAGGCGTTCGGCCTCATTCTTCAGGAAATTGCCGCGCCCGGAGGTGAGCGGCGAATGCATCGCTCCACGTCTTACTACTGCATTGCGAGAGGCAGCGAATTATGGTTTGAGAGGCTGGATTTCGATGCGTTTCAATGATCTGGCTTGGGGGCTTCCCAAGCCCGTTGTCGGGGCGCGGACCGTGCAGCATTCTCGGCCGTCCGGCGGGAGTGCTTTGGGTTTAGTCACAAGGAGCGCGAGCGGCATGAAGACGTCGAAGGGCCTGATTGGCCGTCGGTTGCTGGGATGGGCCGTCGTCGCGACCGCGCTTGTCGCCGGCGGGTCGGCATTCGCCGAATTGGGACAGCCTGCGCCGTGGGAATGGAAGCTGCAGGAAGCGGGCAGCCCGGTGATGGAGAACATCATCTGGTTCCATAATTTCCTGTTCTGGCTCATCACCCTCATCACGCTGTTCGTTCTGGCGCTGCTGATCGTCGTCATGGTCAAGTTCAACGCCAAGGCCAATCCGGTCCCGTCCAAGACCACGCACAACACCCTGATCGAGGTGGCCTGGACCTTGATTCCGGTGCTGATCCTGGTCGGCATCGCGGTGCCGTCGTTCCGCCTCCTGTTCCAGGAACTGGACGTTCCCAAGGCCGATCTCACCATCAAGGTCACCGGCAACCAGTGGAACTGGACCTATGCCTATCCGGACGACAAGATCGAATTCACCTCGATCATGCTGTCCGAGGAAGATCGCGCCAAGCGCAATCCGCCGCCGCCGCGCCTGCTCGGCGTCGACAATGAGATGGTGGTGCCGGTCAACAAGGTGGTCCGGATCCAGACCACCGGCGCCGATGTCATCCATTCGTTCGCGGTGCCGGCATTCGGCATCAAGATCGATTCGGTGCCCGGCCGTCTCAATGAGACCTGGTTCAAGGCGACCAAAGAAGGCATCTACTACGGACAATGCTCCGAACTGTGCGGCAAGGACCACGCCTTCATGCCGATCGTGGTGCGGGTCGTGAAGGACCAGGACTACGACGCCTGGAAGAAAAAGCAGGTTGCGGCCAATCCGGCGAATGCGCTCGCCTCGGCGGGCGCGGCGGCGCGGTAAGGTGCCGCGCGGCATACGGACCAAGGGCGACGGGGACCGCAAGGTTCCGAGGACTGCAGATTAGGATTTGAAAATGGCAACGACCGCAGCAACACCTGCTCACGACGCTCACGCCCACGATGACCATGAGCATGCTCATCCGACCGGCTGGCGGCGTTTCGTCTACTCGACCAATCACAAGGACATCGGCACGATGTACCTTGTGTTCGCGATCATGGCCGGCGTCATTGGCGCTGCGATGTCGATCATGATCCGAATCGAGCTGATGTATCCCGGCGTGCAGATTTTCCACGAAACCCATACCTACAATGTGTTCGTCACCTCGCACGGACTGATCATGATCTTCTTCATGGTGATGCCGGCGATGATCGGCGGCTTCGGCAACTGGTTCGTGCCGCTGATGATCGGCGCGCCGGACATGGCCTTCCCGCGCATGAACAACATCTCGTTCTGGCTGCTGCCGGCTTCGTTCGCGCTGCTGCTGCTGTCCACCTTCGTCGAAGGTGAGCCGGGCGCCAATGGCGTCGGCGCGGGCTGGACCATCTACGCGCCGTTGTCGACCTCAGGCCATCCGGGTCCGGCGGTCGATTTCGCCATCCTGTCGCTGCATCTGGCCGGCGCCTCGTCGATCCTCGGCGCCATCAACTTCATCACCACCATCTTCAACATGCGCGCGCCGGGCATGACCCTGCACAAGATGCCGCTGTTCGTATGGTCGATCCTGGTCACCGTGTTCCTGCTGCTGCTGGCGCTGCCGGTGCTGGCCGGCGCCATCACCATGCTTCTGACCGACCGCAATTTCGGCACCACGTTCTTCTCCGCCGAAGGCGGCGGCGATCCGGTGCTGTTCCAGCACTTGTTCTGGTTCTTCGGCCATCCCGAAGTTTATATCCTGATCCTGCCCGGGTTCGGCATGATCAGCCAGATCGTCTCCACCTTCTCCAGGAAGCCGGTATTCGGCTATCTCGGCATGGCCTATGCGATGGTGGCGATCGGCGGCATCGGCTTCGTGGTGTGGGCGCACCACATGTACACGGTGGGGATGTCGTCGGCGACGCAGGCCTATTTCGTCGCCGCCACCATGGTGATCGCGGTGCCGACCGGCGTGAAGATATTCTCGTGGATCGCCACCATGTGGGGCGGTTCGATCGAGTTCAAGACGCCGATGCTGTGGGCGATCGGCTTCATCTTCCTGTTCACGCTTGGCGGCGTCACCGGTGTCGTGCTGGCCAATGCCGGCGTCGATCGCGTACTGCAGGACACCTATTACGTGGTCGCGCATTTCCACTACGTGCTGTCGCTGGGAGCGGTGTTCGCGATTTTCGCCGGCTGGTATTACTGGTTCCCGAAAATGTCCGGCTACATGTATTCGGAGACGATCGGCAAGCTGCACTTCTGGGTGACCTTCATCGGCGTCAACCTGGTGTTCTTCCCGCAACACTTTCTCGGTCTTTCCGGCATGCCGCGCCGCTACGTCGATTATCCCGACGCCTTCGCGGGCTGGAATCTGGTGTCCTCGCTCGGCTCCTATCTGTCCGGCTTTGGCGTGCTGATCTTCATCTACGGCGTCGTTCAGGCGTTCATGCGCAAGGAGCAGGCCGCGGCCAATCCCTGGGGCGCCGGCGCCACGACGCTGGAATGGACGCTGCCGTCGCCGCCGCCCTTCCACCAGTTCGAAGTGTTGCCGCGCGTGCAGTAGCTAACAGACGCCGTCATGCCCGGCATCGTGACGGGCATGACGTCTTCAGGCGTTGAGGTGGTCAAGACGTAGATGGCCGGGACAGCCCGGCCACGACGCCGATCTAGATGAGAGTACGAGACCAGTGTCGATCGTTGAACACCATATCGATCTCGCGGCGCCCCGCATTTCCGAGGCCGGCGTCGCCGACTACGTCGCGCTGTTAAAACCGCGGGTGATGTCGCTGGTGATCTTCACCGCCCTGGTTGGCCTCCTGATCGCGCCGGGCCATGTCCATCCGGTGCTGGCGTTCACGTCGATCCTCTGCATCGCGGTCGGCGCCGGCGCCTCCGGGGCGCTGAACATGTGGTATGAGGATGACATCGATGCGTTGATGTCGCGCACCGCGAACCGCCCGATTCCCCGCGGCCGGGTCACGAGGCCCGAAGCGCTGGCATTCGGCATGACGCTGGCGTTCTTCTCGGTGATGACGCTCGGCATCCTGGTCAACTGGTTCGCCGGCGCGCTGCTCGCCTTCACCATCTTCTTCTACGTCGTGATCTACACCATGGCGCTGAAGCGCTGGACCGCGCAGAACATCGTGATCGGGGGCGCTGCCGGCGCGCTGCCGCCGGTGGTGGCATGGGTGGCGGCTACCGGGTCGCTGTCGGTCGAACCGGTCCTGTTGTTCCTCATCATCTTCTTCTGGACCCCGCCGCATTTCTGGGCGCTGGCCCTGTTCCGCAACGACGATTACGCCCGTGCCGGGGTGCCGATGCTCCCCGTCGTTGCCGGTCCCGATGCCACACGGCTGCAGATCCTGCTGTATACCGTCGTACTGGCCGCGATTGCGTTCGCGCCCTGGCCGCTCGGCTATTTCGATGCGGTGTACGGGGTCGCATCGCTCGTTTTGGGCTGCTGGATGCTGGTGCTTGCCGCGCGGGTCTACCGCCGCCGCGAGGGCGTCGAGGCATCGCGCGCGACCCGGAAACTGTTCGCGTTCTCGATCTTCTATCTGTTTGCGCTGTTTGCGACCCTGTTGCTCGAAGTCGTCGCCCGCGCCATCGCGCCATTGATCTGGTAGGGGGCGCATGGCCGGCAATGGACGACAGGCAGGAGCCCAAGGGCATCGTCCTCACGGAGGCGCAGAAAAAGAGCCGGCGCGAGCGCTCGATCGCCATCGCACTGGCGCTTGGGATTCTGGTGGTGCTGTTTTTCGCGGTCACCATCGTCAAGGGGCCCGGCGTTCTGGTGCGGCCGATGTGATGACGGCATGGAAAGAGAACAGCCCGCCATGACGCGCAAGCCGACCACCGTTCGCAAGGCTGCGCCGCGCCGCGGACTGGGTCGCGATGCGACCGTGGCGGCGCTGTGCGGCGTGTTCGTGGCGCTGATGGTCGGCGCCGCCTATGCGGCCGTACCGTTCTACAACTGGTTCTGCCGGACCACCGGCTTCAACGGCACCACGCAGGTCGCGACCTCGCCGCCGGCGTCATCGCCGCTGCAGCGCACCATCGCGGTGCGTTTCGATTCCAACGTCGCCGGCGGCTTGCCTTGGAAGTTCGAACCCGAGAAGACCGAGATCGAGGTGCGGATCGGCGAGGTGGTCACCGTCTATTACACCGTGACCAACCAGTCGGCGCGGACCACCGTCGGTCAGGCCGCCTACAATGTGGCGCCGCTGACGGTCGGATCGTACTTCCAGAAGATCAACTGCTTCTGCTTTACCGAACAGACCATGACCGCGGGCGAAAAGCGCGAAATGCCCGTGGTGTTCTACGTCGATCCGAAGCTCGCCGCCGACAGCGACAATGACGGGCTCACCACCATCACCCTGTCCTATACGTTCTATCCCGTGCGCGAGCCGGCGTCGAAGCCGCTGGCAGCCGGCGAGCCCGACGGAGGCAAGGGAGCCCTTTAGAATCGAAGGATCGAAAGGGATTTGATTTTTAAGACGAGACGTGCCGAATAGGCACCGCTAACGGAGAGACCGCAATGGCTACGGCGCAAGCAAAGCACCACGACTACCATCTCGTCGATCCCAGCCCGTGGCCGATCGTCGGTTCGGTGTCGGCTTTCATCATGGCGGTGGGTGCGATCACCTGGATGCATCATATGTTCGCAGCCGCGCCGATTATTTTCGGCATCGGCAGCATCGGCGTGCTCTATACCATGGCGAGCTGGTGGGCCGACGTGATCCGGGAAGCCCAGTACAAGGGCGACCACACCCGCGTGGTCCAGATCAGCCACCGCTACGGCATGATCCTGTTCATCGCTTCGGAAGTGATGTTCTTTGTCGCCTGGTTCTGGGCGTTCTTCAACTCCTCGCTATTCCCAGCCGATCCGGTGCATGCCACCCGCGAAGCGCTGTTCGGCGGCGTCTGGCCGCCGAAGGGCATCGAGACGTTCGATCCCTGGCATCTGCCGCTGCTGAATACGCTGCTGCTGCTGACCTCGGGCACCACGGTGACCTGGGCGCATCACGCGCTGCTGGAGAACGACCGCAAAGGCCTGAAATACGGGTTGATCCTGACCTGCCTGCTGGGCGCGGCATTCACCTGCGTGCAGGCCTATGAATACGGCCACGCCGCATTCAGCTTCGCCGGCAATATCTACGGCGCGACCTTCTTCATGGCGACCGGTTTCCACGGCTTCCATGTGCTGGTCGGCACCATCTTCCTGCTGGTCTGTCTGTTCCGCGCCTATGCCGGGCACTTCACGCCGACGCAGCATCTCGGCTTCGAATTCGCCGCTTGGTACTGGCATTTCGTCGACGTGGTGTGGCTGTTCCTGTTCATCTGCATCTACGTGTGGGGCCACGGCGCCGAAACCATGGCTCATGGCGCGCATTGAGCTGCAGCCGGTGTGCTACAAGGGGCGGCCTCAGGGCCGCCCTTTTTGTTTAAAGTGGCGTCGTCCCGGGATGCGTGCGAAGCACGCAGACCCGGAATCCCGAAGTGATGGCCAGCCGGCTGGATTCCGGGTTCGCGCGTGGCGCGCCCCGGAATGACGAGTTATGGGGATTGATGACTGTCTTCGCTCAACCAACACTGTCGCAAACCATCGTGCGCGGCCTCGCCTGCAGATGCCCGCGCTGCGGCAAGGGCAGACTGTATGCCGGGTTTCTTGACCTGCGGCCGGCCTGTGAGAACTGCCGGCTCGATTACGCCTTCATCGATTCCGGCGACGGCCCCGCGGTGTTCATCATCATGATCGCCGGGGCCGTCGTCGTCGGCTGTGCGCTGATCGTCGAAGTCAGATACCAGCCGCCGTTCTGGCTTCACGCCGCGCTCTGGCTGCCGTTGATCCTGGCGACCACGCTGTTGCCCCTGCGATCGATGAAGGCGCTGTTGATCGCGCTGCAATTCCATCACAAGGCGGCGGAAGGCCGGCTGATCGATCGCGACCCGCGATGAATGCAATCTCCGCACCTCGGCGCGGTGTCGTCGGCCTTGGAATTTTCACGCTGCTGATCCTGGCGCTGCTGATCGGCCTCGGGGTCTGGCAGTTGCAGCGGCGGAGCGAGAAGCATGCGCTGATTGCGCAACTGACCGATCGCCTCGCCGCGGCGCCGCAAGCGCTGCCGGCACCCGCGCAGTGGCGTGCGCTGGCGCCGGAGAGGGACGAATTTCGCCGCGTGCGTTTTGCCGCCATATATGAGTCCGCTCCGGATGCGATGGTCTACAGTTCCGGCTCCGCGCTTCGCGACGATATTTCCGGCCCGGGAACCTGGGCCTTCCTGCCGGCGCGTCTGCCAAGCGGCGAGACTGTCGTGATCAACACCGGCTTTGTGCAAAACACCATGCAGGATCGCGCACAGCAGGATCGCGCGGTGAAACGACTCGTCACCGGCGCGCCGGTGACGCTGACCGGTTACATCCGTTTTCCCGAATCCGCAGGCTTGCTGGCGCCACGGGAAGATCTCGCCAAGCGATTGTGGTTCACGCGGGATCACTTGGCGATCGCCCATGCGCTCGGCTTGGACGAGGTTGCGCCGTTCTATATCGATCTCGAGCAACCCGTGCCGGAGAGCGGCATCCCAAAGGCCGGGCCGCTCCAGGTCCATCTCAAGGACGATCATTTGCAATATGCGATCACCTGGTTCGGTCTTGCCGGCGCGGTCGCGATCGCATTTGGGCTGTGGATGAGGGGACGGATGCGAACCGCGTCATCCTGACGGGGACGAAGAACCGCAATTCCCCTTCCTTGCAAAACGCTTTATGGTGGACCTTGCGGCTTCGCCATCGGCAAAGTTAGCTAATCCATCAATATCAAAGGTTTAGGCGCATACGCCGCCTTTGGAGGACGGCTTGACGCAGTATATTTCGACCCGGGGTGAGGCCCCCAGACTGGGATTTTGCGACGTGATGCTGACCGGGCTGGCCCGCGACGGCGGCCTTTATGTGCCCGAGGCGTGGCCGCAGCTTTCACAGGAGGCTATCGCCGGATTTTTCGGCCGGTCCTATTGGGAGGTCGCGGTCGACGTGATCAGGCCGTTCGTGCGCGGCGAGATTTCCGACGCCGATCTCGGCCGCATGGCCAATGAAGCCTACGCGACGTTCCGGCATCCGGCGGTGGTTCCGCTGAGCCAGACCAGTCCCAATCAGTTCCTGCTCGAGCTGTTTCACGGCCCTACGCTGGCTTTCAAGGACGTGGCGATGCAGCTGATCTCGCGGCTCATGGATCACGTGCTGGCGCAGCGCGGGCAGCGCACCACCATCGTGGTTGCAACCTCGGGCGATACCGGGGGCGCTGCGGTCGACGCTTTCGCGGGCCTGGACAATGTCGATCTCATCATACTGTTTCCGCATGGCCGCATTTCCGACGTGCAGCGGCGGATGATGACGACATCGGGTGCCCGCAACGTTCATGCGCTGGCGATCGAAGGCCATTTCGACGACTGCCAGGCGCTCGTGAAAGCCCTGTTCAACCATCACAAATTCCGCGACGCGGTGTCGCTCTCCGGCGTCAATTCCATCAACTGGGCGCGGATCGTCGCGCAGGTAGTATATTATTTTACCTCCGCCGTGGCGCTCGGCGCGCCGGCGCGGACGGTGGATTTCACCGTGCCAACCGGGAATTTCGGCGATATTTTCGCAGGCTATGTCGCAAAAAGGATGGGCTTGCCGATCCGGTGCTTGCGGATCGCCGCCAACGTCAACGACATCCTGGCACGCACGCTGAAGACCGGCATCTATGAGGTACGCGAGGTTCATGCCACGGCGTCGCCGTCGATGGACATTCAGGTATCGTCGAATTTCGAACGTCTGCTGTTCGAGGCTTCGGGGCGCGATGCGGCTTTGGTGCGCGGCCTGATGGCGTCGCTTGGCCAGTCCGGGAGGTTCGTGCTTCCCGATGCGGTGCTTGCCGTGATTCGAAGCGAGTTCGACGCCGGACGCGCCGATGAAACCGAAACCAGCGCGGCGATCCGCGCCGCCTGGCGCGAAGCCGGCGATCTCGTCGATCCTCACACCGCTGTGGCGCTGGCGGTGGCGGATCGCGATACCTCGGATTCCAGTCTTCCGAATATCGTGCTATCGACAGCGCACGCCGCCAAGTTTCCCGACGCGGTGGAAGCCGCCTGCGGCGTGCGCCCGGCTTTGCCGGCGTGGCTCGAGGGTCTGATGACCAAATCCGAGCATATGAAAGTCATGAACAACGACCAGGCTGAAGTCGAGCGGTTCGTGCTGTCGGTCAGCCGCGCCGCGAAACAAGGAGTTGCCGGATGAGCGTCGACGTCACCAAGCTTCCCTCCGGCCTGACGGTCATCACCGACAGCATGCCGCATCTGGAAACCGCCGCATTGGGGGTCTGGACCGGTGTCGGCGGCCGCGATGAAAAGCCGAACGAACACGGCATTTCGCATCTGCTCGAGCACATGGCGTTCAAGGGCACCACGACGCGATCGTCGCGCGAGATCGTCGAGGTGATCGAGGCGGTCGGAGGCGACCTCAACGCCGGCACGTCGACCGAAACTACCGCCTATTATGCGCGCGTGATGAAAGCCGACGTTCCGCTGGCGCTTGATGTGCTCTCGGACATTCTCGCCAATCCGTCGTTCGTGCCGGACGAGCTGGAGCGCGAGAAGAGCGTGATCGTGCAGGAAATCGGCGCCGCGCAGGATACGCCGGACGACGTGGTGTTCGAGTATCTCAACGAACTTTGTTATCCGGACCAGCCGATGGGACGTTCGCTGCTGGGAACGGCAAAGACCCTGAAGGGCTTCAGCCGCGACACGCTGCGGGACTACCTCACCACGCATTACCGCGGGCCGGACATGGTGGTGGCGGCCGCAGGCGCGGTCGATCACAAGCGCGTGGTCGACGAAGTGACGCGGCGGTTCGCGAGCTTCGAGGGCACGCCCGCGCCAAAACCGCAGCCGGCAATGTTCGGCAAGGGCGGCTCCAGGGTGGTGCATCGCGAGCTCGAGCAGGCGCATCTGACGCTGGCGCTGGAAGGCCTGCCGCAATCCGACTTGTCGCTGTTCAGCCTGCAGGTCTTCACCAATATTCTCGGCGGCGGCATGTCGTCGCGGCTGTTCCAGGAGGTGCGCGAGAAGCGAGGACTGTGCTACTCGATCTACACTTTCCACGCGCCGTACACCGACACCGGATTTTTCGGGCTCTATACCGGAACGGATCCCGACGATGCGCCGGAAATGATGGAGGTGATCGTCGACGTCATCAACGACGCCGTCGAAACCCTGACCGAGGCCGAGGTCGCGCGGGCAAAAGCGCAGATGAAGGCCGGCCTGTTGATGGCGCTGGAAAGCTGCAGCTCCCGCGCCGAGCAATTGGCACGTCATATGCTGGCTTACGGACGTCCGCTCACGGTTGCGGAACTGATGACCCGGATTGACGCCGTCAGCGTAGAATCGACGCGCAACGTCGCGCGCGGGCTGCTGTCGCGCAGCCGGCCGGCGGTGGTCGCGCTCGGCAGCGGCAGGGGACTGGACACGGCGGTCGGTTTTGCGGAAGGATTGACCAGGACGAAGGCGAAAACGCTGCTGCATTGAAGCCGTCGTCTTCGGGTTCAGAGGAATAGGCCATGGCCCTGTTTCGTTTGCCGTCCAATGCGCCGCCAGCGCTCGCGCCGCGCGGCCACGGCCTGTTGCTGCGCGCCCCGCAAATGTCCGATTTTCCGCAGTGGGCGCAACTGCGCGAATCAAGCCGGGCCTACCTGACGCCATGGGAGCCGATCTGGCCGTCCGACGATCTCACCCGCGCCGGTTTCCGCCGGCGGTTGCGACGCTACGCCGAAGATATTTCCAGCGACCGGTCCTATCCGTTCATCGTATTCCGGGAATCCGACGGCGCGATGATCGGCGGCGTCACGCTGGCCAATGTTCGCCGCGGCATCGTGCAGGCCGGCACCATCGGCTACTGGATCGGCGAGCCTCACGCCAACCGCGGCCTGATGACGGCGGCGCTGCGCGTGCTGCTGCCATCGCTGTTCGGCGAACTCAATCTTCACCGCATCGAGGCCGCCTGCATACCTTCCAATGCCCCTTCAATCCGGGTTCTGGAAAAATGCGGTTTTGCCCGTGAGGGGCTGGCGCGGCGCTATCTCTGCATCAATGGCGTCTGGCAGGATCACCTGCTGTTTGGCCTGCTGCACGAGGATTTTCGCGGATAAACCTTGGGTGCACCGCCATCGGTTCGCCGCCATTTCCTTGTTATAAGGCGGCGCATCGGGGGGCTGTTAAGACGTAAATGCGGGACAAAGAATGAGCGACAAGCCTGGGTTCACGGCGGCTGCGCGGCGGGACCGGCGCGGCATCGCGATGCTTGCGGCGATCAGTGTTTTTTGCGGCGTGCTCGCCGCACCGGCAGCGGCGCAGTCGATTACCGATCGCTTCAAAAGTCTGTTCGGCAGTGGAAAGTCAGATGAGGCTGCGCCGTCCGCGCCGGAAGCTCCGTCGGAAACCGGCGGGCTGACCTGTCCGGATGTCAAGATTCGCGCCGGCGCATCCACCTACACGGTCGCTGCCCCGGGCAAGGAGCCCGTCGGCAGCGACGTGCGTTATCAGGCGACCATTACCCGCACCGCGCGCGACTGCAATCTCAACGGCGGCCAGATCACCGCACGGATCGGCATCCAGGGCCGCGTCATCGCCGGTCCTGCCGGCGCGCCGGCTTCGGTCGAGGTGCCGCTTCGGGTCGCCGTCGTGCAGGGCGGCGTGAACGAGAAAACCATCACCACGACGGTGGTCCGGACCACGGTATCCATGGCCGAAGGCCTCAGCGTACCGTTCAGCGTGGTCGCGGAGGACGTGACCTACCCGGCGGTATCCGCCGATATCAACGACCTCTATATTTTCTATATCGGCTTCGATCCGCAGGCGCTGAAGTCCGAGCCGAAGTCCAGGGCGGGGAAGAAAAAGTAGATGACACATCGTCGTCGAGACCGGGCTTGACCCTACGAGATTCACACATCTCGTCATACGCGGGCTTGAACCGCGCATCCATCCATCTTCGGAAGAGTCGTTTCGAAGGCGATGGATTGCCGGGTCGCGCCCTACTGGATTCCCACATCTCATCATACGCGGGTCAAGCCGGGCCATGACGGCCGAGATGGGTGCATATGGCCGGACTCGTCCCGGCCATCCACGTCTTTGCTCCACATCAGAAAGAAAGACGTGGATGCCCGGCACAAGGCCGGGCATGACGGCGAGATGTGTGCATCCAGTAGGGTCGCGCCCGGCAATGACGGCCGAGATGTGTGCATCCAGTAGGACCTGACCCGGCCATCCATCCTGGTCGAGGTCTCTTGCGAAAAATGGATGGATGCGCGGGTCGAGCCCGCGCATGACTGCTCAGTTAAGCTCAGCTCAGTTCAGCTTCTGGCGAACTTCCGCGATGCCCTTGGCCAGCAGGTCGTCGGCGACCGGGCCCTTCACTGACTGCGACAGGATGGTGGAGGCCGCAGTGACCGCGGCGTCGGCCGCGGCGGCGCGGACGTCCGCAAGCGCCTGGGCTTCGGCGAGCGCGATCTTGCTTTCGGCGGTCTTGGTACGGCGGGCTACGAAATCTTCCATCTTGGTCTTGGCCTCGGCGGCGATGCGCTCGGCTTCGGCCTTGGCATTGGTAATGATGTCCTGCGCCTCGCGCTCCGCCGATGCATGGCGGGCCTTGTATTCCGCCAGCAGCTTGGCGGCCTCTTCCTTGAGGCGACGCGCGTCGTCGAGTTCGGCCCTGATGCGCTCGCTGCGACGATCGAGCGCTTTCAGAACGGTGCGATGCACCCCGACATAGGCAAACACGGCCATCAGGATCACGAAGCCGACGGCAACCCAGAATTCCGGCTCGGAAAACATCACGTTATCCTTTCAACGACGCATCGACCGCGCTGTCGACAGTCCTGCCGTCAGGCAGCACACCGGTGAGCCGCTGCACGATGGCGGCGGCGGCGTCGGCGGCGATGCCGCGGACGTTGCTCATCGCCGCTTCGCGGGTCGCGGCGATGGTCTTTTCGGCGTCGGCAAGTTTGACCGAGAGCTGATCTTCCAGCGTCTTGCGCTGTGCGTCGGCGGCCGCATTGAGTTTGTCGCGGGTTTCCGCGCTGATCGCCTGGGCGCGCGACCGGGCCGCCGCAAGCTCGCTCTCATAGGCCTTCAACGCGCCATCGGATTCGTCCTTCAGCTTCTGCGCGGCGGCGAGATCGCCCTCGATCGCGTTCTGACGCGCGTCAATCACGCCGCCGACGCGCGGCAGCGCGATACGCGAGACAATCAGATAAAGTGCTACGAACGCGACCAGCAGCGACACCAGTTGCGAAGCAAAGGTGTCTTTCTGGAATGGCGGAAACGGCGCCTTGTGGCCGCCGTCCGCTTCGGTGTGGGCTGTGGTGCCCTTGGCATCGCCATGACTCTCAGCCACGGGCTTCTCCTGTTGGGCCGGCGGAGGTCGATGTGGCGACCCTATCCACCGGCCTTGTCTGGTAAGCTTACAGCGCGAACAGCAACAGCAGTGCAATCAGCAGCGAGAAGATGCCGAGCGCTTCGGTCACGGCGAAACCGAAAATCAGGTTGCCGAACTGGCCCTGGGCTGCGGACGGATTACGCACCGCGGCGGCAAGATAGTTGCCGAAGATGATGCCCACGCCGGCGCCCGCGCCGCCCATGCCAATGCAGGCAATACCAGCGCCAATGTACTTCGCGGCAATCGGATCCATGAAACGAACTCCTTCTTTGGGTTTGGTGAGATGAGCCCGTTAGTGGCCCGGATGGATAGCATCGTTGATGTAGATGCAGGTGAGAATGGTGAAGACGTAGGCCTGCAGGAACGCAACCAGCAATTCGAGCGCAGTCAGGGCGATCACCATGCCAAGCGGCAGCACGGCGCCGAAGTAACCGGCAATGCCGAGGCCCGCCAGCACCGGAATGAAGCTCGCGAAAACCTTGAGCGCGATGTGGCCCGCGAGCATGTTGGCGAACAGACGCACCGAGTGCGAGATCGGCCGCAGGAAGAACGAGAAAATTTCGATGAATACGACCAGCGGCAGGATGAAGATCGGAATGCCCGATGGCACGAACAGCTTGAAGAATTTCAGACCGTTCTTGTAGAAGCCGTAGATCAGCACCGTAAAGAAGACCAGGAAGGCAAGCGCCGCGGTGACGATGATGTGGCTCGAGACCGTGAAGGTGTAGGGGATGATCCCGACCAGGTTCGACACCGCCACGAACATGAACAGCGAGAAGATCAGCGGGAAGAACTTCATGCCTTCCTTGCCCGCGGTGCTGCGAATCGTGTTGGCGACGAATTCGTAGGATATCTCCGCTACCGACTGCAGGCGGCCGGGCACCAGATTGCGGCTGGTGGCAAGCATCAACAGCGCGACAATCGCCACCGCGACCAGCATGTATGCCGACGAATTGGTAAAGGCGATCTCATGATTGCCGATATGCCCGATTGTGAAGATCTTCTGGATGTTGAACTGGTGGATCGGATCCATCGGGGCTTATCTCTGGTGCGGCGGTTGTGCCGGCGTTGAAATCAATCGTCTCGTCGTTGCGCGCCCGTTACCGGGCCGTCCTGTCGGGGACGGCACCCGCGGAGCGGATCACGTTCAGAACGCCGGCGGCGAAGCCGATCAGGACGAACACGATCAATCCCCAGGGCGACGTCGACAGCAAACGGTCGAACCCCCACCCGATCAGGCCCCCGACGATCACGCCCGCTATCAACTCGGATGAAAGGCGAAAACCACGCGCCATCGCCGAGGCTCTGGCGGCGCCGTCTCCGCTTCCAGCTCCGGTCTGATCCGCCTGGGATTTGCGGCTGCCCCCTAACTCGGACAACCGGCGATCCAGACTTCCGAGCCTTGCGGAAAGCGCAGCTTCATCCGATGACGATGGTTCGCGATCTCCATCTCTGCCGTCGTTCGCGCCGCCCGCCATGCTGTGGACCACCCGAACAATGCCGCGGTTGATGGAAAACTCGCCCGTCACCCTCAAAAGCCGCGCGGACCATACTGACCGCGATAGGTCAAGTCAAGATTGTGCCTTAACCCGCTAGATAGTTGATCTACCTGCATATTTCGATGGAATCGACCCAAGCGGCGAACCGGTCGCCGCACTGCAATAGCGGACTCACGCGACGATCGCCTTGCGCCGCGTTGGCGGGTCTGTTGGGATGGCGCGGTGTTTGCAATTCTCCCGTCGGAGTCGGCATGCCGCGTCAGATCGACTACTATTTTTCGCTTTCCTCCCCGTGGGCCTATATCGGGCACCGATTATTCCGTGACGTCGTACGTACCTACGGCATCGGGGTAAATCATAAGCCGGTATTGCTGGTCGACCTGTTTTCAGAGAGCGGTGGGCTGCCGTTGGTCAAACGTCATCCGGTAAGGCAGCGTTACCGGATGCTTGAGCTGCAGCGCTGGCGGGAAAAACGCGGGCTCAATTTTCATCTGAAACCGAAATATTCTCCGTTCAATGGCCGGTTGGCGGACGGCGCGGTGATCGCAGCCATCGAGGCGGGACATGATCCGGATGCTTTCCTCCGGCGGGCATTCGCAGCCGTCTGGGAGGATCAACTCAATCTTGCAGATCCCGAGACGGTGGCAAAAATAGCCGATGATTCGGGACTTCCCGGCAAAGCGCTGGTGCAACGCTCATTGTCCGACGACATCAGCGTCATCTACGAAACGAACCGGCAGGAGGCGCTGGCCGTTGACGTATTCGGTTCGCCTGCATACGTGCTCGATGGCGAAGCGTTCTGGGGACAGGACCGGATCGAATTGCTTGCGGATGCGTTGAAATCGGGCCGCGCGCCCTATCGCCCGCAAGGGTGAGCGCGTTCTTGACGGTTCGAGGCGGAGCAGATCATGACGTCGCCGAAACAATCTTGCATGAAAAAACTATCCGTCATGGCCACGTCGGTTGTTTGTCTCGGCGGGATTGGCGCCGCGACGGCGCAGTCGGTGCCGGATATCGAGAACGGACGCTATGCGCTGTCGCCGGTTGCCGATGGCGTGATCCGGCTTGATACCCGCACCGGTGCGGTTTCGACCTGCAGCAGTTCCGGCGCAGGCTGGGCGTGCTATGCCGTCCCCGACGAGCGCGCCGCGCTTGAGCAGGAAATCGGCCGGCTGCTGAACGACAACGAGAAGCTGAAAGCGCAACTGGCGGCGCGCGAGCCGACCGTCACCGGCAAGATCGACGAGCCGTTGCCGAAGCAGGATTCGCTGAAGCCGGCGCCGCCGAAAGCCGATGCCGAGCGCAAGATCGAAATTCCGCTCCCGAGCGACCGCGATATGGATCGCATGATGTCGTTCCTGGAGCAGACCTGGCGGCGGCTGGTCGAAATCGCGCAGCGCATGCAAAAGGATTTTTCCGGGAAGATTTGAGTGAGCTCCCCCCGATCCCTGTCATGGACCCCGTTATCCACGGTCACCGCCGACACCCTTGTGTCGAGCACGCTCACCGTCCAGACACGCGGCGGCGGCTTTGTCGATCTTACCGGCGAGGTCGCAAAATTCGTCGAACAAACTTCAGCAAACGAGGGCGCGGTAACGCTGTTCATCCGCCACACCTCGGCGTCGCTGACGATCCAGGAAAATGCCGATCCGTCGGTGCTCGACGACCTGATGACGGCGCTGGATCGCTTCGCGCCCGTGGATGCCGGCTGGACCCACGACGCCGAAGGCCCCGATGACATGCCCGCGCACGTCAAGACCATGCTGACCGCGACGTCGCTGCACATCCCGGTGCTCAACGGCAGGCTTGCGCTGGGGACGTGGCAGGCGATCTATCTGATCGAGCACCGCAACCGCCCGCATCGGCGCGAGATCGTGCTGCAGTTTGTAGGGAGCACCCGCTGAAACAAGGCCGGCCGCGGAGCGATCCGCGGCCGGTCTGTTGAACGTCATCCAGGCGGCGTCGATCGCCGCAGGACCAACAATCTCAGGTCTTGCTGATATCGATGTCCTTGGTTTCGGGCAGGAAGAAGAAGCCCACGACCGCGGTGATTGCGGCAAAGACGATGGGATACCACAGGCCGGCGTAGATATCTCCGGTCGAGGCCACGATCGCGAACGAGGTCGCGGGCAGCAGTCCGCCGAACCAGCCGTTGCCGATGTGATAAGGCAACGACATCGAGGTGTAGCGGATGCGGGTCGGGAACAGTTCGACCAGCATCGCGGCGATCGGTCCGTACACCATGGTGACGAAGATCACCAGGATGAACAGGAGTCCGATGATCGCCGCCACCTGCGGCCGGAAGATATCGAACGGGTTCGTCATCTTCACGATACCGGCCTCGCCCGGCTTCGGATAGCCGGCCGCCTGCACGGCTGCCAGCACCTGCGGATTCGAAGCCGCCGCCGTGTAGGGCACGTCCTTGCCATTGACGACGACCTTCACGCCCGAGCCGGCGGCACCGGAGGTGGTCGAGTACTTGACCGACTGCTGCGCCAGATAGGCGCGGGCGGTGTCGCACGGCGAGGTGAAGACGCGCGTGCCGACCGGGTTGAACAGATCGCCGCAACCTGCGGGATCGGCCACCACATCGACCTTGACCGTCTCGATGGCCTTTTCCAGCGCCGGGTTGGCGTTGGTCGTGATCATCTTGAAGATCGGGAAGAAGGTCAGCGCCGCGATCAGGCAGCCTGCCAGAATGATCGGCTTGCGGCCGATCCTGTCGGAGAGCGCGCCGAACACGATGAAGAAGCCGGTGCCGAGCAGCAGCGACCACGCAATCAGCAGGTTGGCAGTATAGCCATCGACCTTGAGGATCGATTGCATGAAGAACAGCGCGTAGAACTGGCCGGTGTACCAGACCACGCCCTGACCCATGGTGCCGCCGATCAATGCGAGGATGACGATCTTGGCGTTGCTCCAGTTTGCGAAAGCATCCTTCAGCGGCGAGCTTGAGCCCCTGCCTTCGTCCTTCATCTTCTGAAACACCGGCGACTCATTCAAACGCAGCCGGATCCAGACCGAGATGCCGAGTAGAAGCACCGACACCAGGAACGGAATGCGCCAGCCCCAGGCGGCGAAATCCGCCTCGCCAAGCGCGGTTCGCGTGAACAGGATCACCAGCAGCGACAGGAACAGGCCGAGCGTGGCCGTGGTTTGAATGAACGAGGTGTAGTAACCGCGTTTGCCCTGCGGCGAATGCTCGGCCACATAGGTCGCAGCGCCGCCATACTCGCCGCCGAGCGCCAGTCCTTGCGCCAGACGCAACGCGATCAGGATCACCGGTGCCGCAAAGCCGATCGTGGCGGCGTTAGGCAGCAGGCCGACGATGAAAGTGGACAGGCCCATGATCAGGATGGTGACGAGGAAGGTGTATTTGCGTCCGACGATGTCGCCGATGCGTCCGAATACGATGGCGCCGAAGGGACGGACCAGGAAGCCGGCCGCGAAAGCGAGCAGCGCGAAGATATCGCGCGTCGCCGGCGGATAGGCGCTGAAGAACTGCGCCCCGATAATGCCGGCCAGCGATCCGTAAAGGTAAAAATCGTACCATTCGAAAACAGTGCCGAGCGACGATGCGAGAATGACGAAACGTTCGTCTTTCGTCATCCCGCCGGATCCGGCCGGTGCTGCTGCTATCGTGGACATGTTTGGATCGCTCCCCGAAATTGTTAATTCAAGTCGCCCCGATGCGCCGATCTCCGCCGGACGGATGCATGGAGTTTCAAACCCAAGGTAACATCGCCGTGAAAGCTCCCCCAATAAGACTTTTGGCCCGCTGAACGCGGTGTTTCATGCAGCGCACTCTGGCGCGGACCCTCCATCCTGGTTGTGCTGCAACGCACAATCCGCCGTGCGCGGGCATGGCGCCATTGTGCGCTTGCAACGCGTCTTCCATAAGGGGACAATTATGGGGCAAGAAACCAGCATGACCGCTGCCACATAATGGTCACGGGTTTGCCGCAACGGTATCACAAGAAGTAAATGACGCCCGCCACCAGCACGCATCTCGTCATTGCCGATGATCATCCACTGTTTCGCGATGCGCTGCGACAGGCGGTCGGGAGCGTCGTGACCTCCGCGAAAATCGATGACGCCGGGTCGTTCGAAGAACTCACCGCGCTGCTCGAACAGGATTCCGACGTCGACCTGATCATGCTTGATCTGACCATGCCCGGAATCAGCGGTTTCTCGGGCCTGATCTATTTGCGCGCGCAGTATCCGGCGATTCCCGTGGTGATCGTTTCGGCCAGCGACGACGTTGGAACAATCCGGAGATCGCTGGATTTCGGCGCGTCAGGATTCATTCCCAAACGTTTCGGGGTCGAGACCCTGCGCGACGCCATTCTGAAAGTCATGGAAGGCGACGTATGGATTCCGCCGGATGTCGATCTGACGTCCGCGGCCGATCCGGACATGACGCGGCTGCGCGACCGGCTGGTGACGCTGACCCCGCAGCAGGTGCGCGTGCTGATGATGTTGTCGGAAGGCCTGCTCAACAAGCAGATCGCCTACGAACTCGGGGTGTCGGAAGCGACCATCAAGGCGCACGTCTCCGCGATTCTCCAGAAACTCGGCGTCGAAAGCCGTACCCAGGCGGTAATCGCCGCCGCAAAAATCGCCGGTGGGCAGTGGCGTCCTGGCGCGTGATCACGGTGCAGCGGGCCGGCTTTCGTAACATCATTCCGCCGCCATCACCTGTTGGGCGCGCCACTGGCCTAGCAACGCCCGCAACGAAGCCGGTTTTACCGGCTTGTTGAGCACGGCGATGTTCTCCTGCCGTGCGGCCAGCCGGACGTTCGGACTGCGATCGGCGGTGACGAGGATTGCCGGAATGCTTTCGCCGAAACGATGGCGAATATCGCGGATTGCGGCGACGCCGTTGCCCCGATCAAGGTGGTAATCTACCAGCAGTCCGGTGACCCGCTCGCCGGCCGCCTCGATCGCCGCAATCGCGGCTTCCGGATCGGATACCGCGATGACCTTGGCGTCCCACGCCGTCAACAGCGTCCGCATGCCGTCCAGTATCGCAAGATCGTTTTCAATGCAGACGATCAGCGTACCGCTCATGGGGGCTTTCGACAGCGGCGTCGCGCTGGTTACCGTCGAGGTAAAGGTGATTGTTTTCGCCACCGGCACCGTGACCGAGAAGAATGAGCCGCCGCCGACATTGGCATCGAGCGCGATACCGTGGTTAAGCACGCGTGCGAGGCGCTCCACGATCGACAATCCCAATCCAAGGCCGCGTGCGATCCGCGCGCCCTGTTCGAGCCGGTGAAACTCCTTGAAGATCTCCCCGCGCTTGAGAATAGGAACGCCGACGCCGGTATCATAGACGCCGATCTGCAGCGAAGCGCCATGGCGGCGGCAGCCGATCAGCACGCGACCGTGCGGGGTATATTTTATGGCGTTGGAAATCAGGTTCTGTAACAACCGCCGCAGCAGCAGCCGGTCGGATTCCACCGGCAACGAGGATGGCACGAATGTCAGCCGGAGGCCCTTGGCGCGCGCGACCGGCGCGAACTCGATCTCCAGCGAGCGCATCAGGTCGCCGATCCGGAAACTGGTGATCGAGGGTTTCATGACGCCGGCGTCGAGTCGCGAGATATCCAGCAGCGCGCCGAGGATTTCTTCGATGGCTTCGAGCGAATCGTCGATGTTTTCGACCAGCCGCGAGTCCTCGCCGCCGTTCTGGCGTTCCACCAGGCTCGTTACATAGAGCCGCGCGGCGTTGAGCGGCTGCAGGATGTCATGGCTCGCGGCGGCCAGGAACCGCGTTTTCGAGATGCTGGCGTCCTCGGCGGCGCTTTTGGCGAGCGCCAGTTCGGAATTCAGGCGCGTCAGTTCCTCGGTGCGATCCCGCACGCGTTTTTCCAGGGTCGCATTGGCGCGCTCGAGCGCTTCGGCGGCCTCGAAGGAAGGCGTCACATCGGAGAAGGTAATGACCAGTCCGCCGCCGGGCATCCGGTTGGCTCGCACCTCGATCACCATGTGCCGGTCCGGAAGACGCTCGAGATAGGGCTCGCCTTCGGTGGTGTAGGCAGTCAGGCGCATCTCCATCAGCGCGTCGTTGTCACCGAAGGCCGACGGGCTGATGGCGCCGAGGAACTCGAGGATTTCCCGAAGCGGAATGCCGATCTGCACGAGATGCGACGGCAGGCCGAGAATCTCGCCGAACTGCCGGTTGGAGCAGATCAGTTGCAGATCCGGATTGAAGACGGCGATGCCCTGCCGCACGTGATTGAGCGCGGTCTGCAGCATTTCGCGATTGAAATGCAGCGCGGCGTGGGAGTCGTCCAGCAATTTCAGCGCAGCCCTGGCGGAGACGGCGCGCTTGCGCAGCAGCAGCGACATCACGAGCCGCGACGACGCCGCCCCGATCGACGATGCGATCAGGTGCTCGGAATGCTGCAGCAATTCAAAATCCGCGGGCGCGGCCGGCTCGAGGCTGACGCGATGGCTGGCGGCGAAGGCCTCGAAGGATTCGCGGGCGCGCTCCGGGCCGATATATTGCGCAACGGTCGAGAGGATGTCGTGCACCGTCACGGTGGTGCGCCAGCGCCGGAACGTCGGCGTCATCGGCGTGAGTTTGTTCGGAACGAAAACTTCGGCCTGCAACCGCTCGATCGACGAGGGCTGGCGCAGCAGCGATAGCACAACATAGGCCAGGATGTTGAGCGACAGGCTCCACAGCACGCCGTGGGTCATCGGCGACAAATCCGCGCCGAACAGCGCCTGCGGGCGCAGCGCCTCGATGCCGAACGGTCCGTGCTGAAGCATCAGCAGACCGGCGGTATTTCCGTCCATGAAACTTGGAAGAAACAGCGTGTAGAGCCAGACCGCGAAGCCGACCAGCATGCCGCCGATGGCGCCCGACGCGGTCGCGCGGCGCCAGACCAGGCCGCCGAAGAATGCCGGCGCGAATTGCGCGATGGCGGCGAACGACAACAGGCCGATTGCGGCCAACTGGGTATTGCCCAGCGCGGCACGGTAGTAACAATACGCCATCATCATGATGGCAAAAATCGCGAAGCGCCGCACCCTGAGCAGGAAGTTGCCGAAATCCTTGGCGCCGGCGCGCGATTCTCGGCTGCGTTGCAAAACCAGCGGGACCACAATGTCGTTGGACACCATGATCGACAATGCAACGCATTCCACGATCACCATGGCGGTCGCCGCCGACAGGCCGCCGATGAATACGCCGATGCTAAGCCAGGCAGAGTTCGCCTCGATCGGCAGCGCCAGCATGTACATGTCGCTGTCGACGGCGCCGAACGGAAAGGTGACGAGGCCGGCGAGTGCGATCGGGATCACGAACAGATTGATGGCGGCCAGATATAGTGGAAACAGCCAACGCGCACGGCTAACCTCGGCGTCATCGGTGTTTTCCACCACGCTGACGTGAAATTGCCGAGGCAGCAGCATAATCGCGCAAAACGACAGCAATACCATGGTCACGAATGTGATGACCGACGGGGTATATTCGATGGTCCGCACCGCTTCCGGTGTTTTCATTGCGCGTTCGACGAGTTCGACCGGACCGAACATCCAGAATGTGACGAACGCGCCGGCAGCGATGAAGGCCACGAGTTTGATGATGGATTCGGTGGCGACGGCCAGCATCAGTCCGTGCTGGTGCTCGGTCGCATCGCTCTGGCGGGTACCGAACAGCACGGCGAATACCGCCATCGCCAGGGTTACGACCAGCGCGATGTCTCCGATGATCGGAATGCGGGAAAAGGCCTGGTCCTCGCTTAGGATTGTTTCGAGCGACGACGCCATCGCCTTGAGCTGCAGCGCGATGTAGGGCACCGATCCGACGATGGCGATGCAGGCGACCGTCGCCGCGACTGCCTGACTCTTGCCGTAGCGTGCGGCGATGAAGTCCGCGATCGAGGTGATGTTCTGTGATTTCGCCAGGTGGATCACGCGGCGCAGCAGCGGCGTGCAGACGCATATCATCAAGATGGGACCGACATAGATCGCGAGAAAATCGGTGCTGGTACGGGTCGCGGACCCGACTGAACCGAAAAACGTCCAGGAGGTGCAGTAGATTCCCAGCGACAACGGATAGATCAGCGCGCTGGCGCGGCCGCGCTGCAGCAGCGAAACGCGGTCGCCATAGCTGGCAACGCAGAACAGGAACCCGATGTAGCCGAATGCGACTGCGATCACGCCCCAGTCGTGCAGCATTATGCCTGCTCCTTGCGCTCCGCCGTCATTCCGGGATGCGCGCGACGCACGCAAGACCCGGAATCCTAGAACCGAGGCATGGTTCTGGAGTCCGGAATCGCGCATAGGCGCGCCCCCCGGAATGACCAGCTTTCCGGGCCCCTGGCAAACCTAGCGTTTTGCCTGGGAGTAAGCGACAGGCAATTCCGCCATATCAGGAAAGCCGGTTCACTGGCAGCACCAAGCGCCGCGACGAACGCGGCACGACTATTCCGCCGCGAGGGATTTCGCGCGCAGCGGCAGATCGAGCCGTTCCCAGACCTGCAGCAGGGCTTCTGCCAACTGATCGATCAATCCGTCCTCGTGATAGGGCGAGGGCGTGATCCTCAGGCGCTCGGTGCCCTTGGCCACGGTCGGATAATTGATCGGCTGGATGTAGATGTTGTGCTCTTCGAGCAGGATGTCGCTGGCCTGTTTGCATAATTCGGGGTCGCCGACGAAAACCGGCACGATATGGGTATCGCTCGACATCACCGGCAGGCCCGCCGCGGTGAGGATCGCCTTGACGCGGGCGGCGCGATCCTGATGGCGTTCGCGCTCCCAGTTCGAGGTCTTCAGGTGCCGGATCGCAGCGGTCGCCGCGGAGCAGATCGCCGGCGGCAGGGCCGTGGTGAAGATGAAGCCGGGAGCGTAGGAGCGCACGGCGTCGATGATATCCGCGGTGGCGGCGATATAGCCGCCGAGGCAGCCGAAAGCTTTCGCCAGCGTCCCTTCCAGGATATCGATCCGGTGCATGACGCCGTCGCGCTCGGCGATGCCACCGCCGCGCGGACCGTACATGCCGACCGCATGTACTTCATCGACATAGGTCATGGCGCCGTAGCGCTCTGCAAGATCGCAGATCTTTTCCAACGGCGCGATGTCGCCATCCATCGAGTACAGGCTTTCGCAGGCGATCAGCTTCGGCCGCTCAGGACCGGCGGCGCGCAGCAGCTGCTCGAGATGTGCCATGTCGCTATGGCGGAACAGTTGCCGTTCGCAGCCGGATTGGCGGATGCCTTCGATCATCGAGTTATGGTTGAGCGCATCGGACAGGATCAGGCAGTTCGGAATGAGCTTGGCGATGGTCGCGATGCCGGTCTGATTTGAGACATAGCCCGAGGTGAACAGCAGCGCGGCTTGCTTGCCGTGCAAATCGGCCAGTTCCCGCTCAAGCTGTACCAGCGGATGATGCGTCCCTGCGATGTTACGGGTCCCCCCCGCTCCGGTACCGGACCTTGTGGCGGTTTCGACCATCGCGCCCACCACCTTCGGATGCTGTCCCATCCCGAGGTAATCGTTGGAGCACCAGATGACGACGTTGCGCGCGCCCTTCGGGGAATGCCAGACCGCGTGGGGAAACCGGCCTGCCAGCCGCTCAAGGTCGGCGAATACCCGGTAACGCCGTTCATCGTGCAGGCGACTGAGGGCGGTAATAAAGAACTTGCTGTAATCCATTGCAAAAACCTGAACGGAACCGGGGCCGGGCTGCATAAGCCCTTTTTAGAGCGTTTCCAGGTTTGCTGTCGAGCCGGAATTGGGCTTTCGCGCCCGCAAGGAGCGGGCAGCGGGGTTGCTCCAGGCGGGGATCATCCGACCCGGAGCACGGCGCAGGATTAACCTGCTCTTTACCACGTATGCAGTAGGTTTTTTACCTCAACGATTTCGAAAGGCCACATTCATATGGCGTTCCGCGCAAATCAGCAGCTTCGTGAAGACATGTGGGACTACCGGGGAAAGCGTTCGGCCGGCGAAAACGCGAACATATTGCGATTTACGCAGGCCGCTGCGACGGACAACGGCGCAACGGCGCTCGACCTGGTGAATCAGGCCGCCGATATCTTCAACGGCATGGAAAAGCGCGCCCGCGAAACCGACGCGCGCGCCCGCGCCTTGTGCGCAAGCTTGACGGAAAAACTGCAGCTTGCCGAAAACCAGCGCGATTCCGCGGAGCGGGCGCGCCGCGAGGTCGTCGATGAGTTCAATTGCAAGCTTCAAGACATAGCGCGAGCGTTGCAGCAGGCTCAATCGCGTATCGTGCAGGCGGAAGAAAAAACGGTAGCCGCCGAGTTTCGCGCCCAGGCGGTCGAGGCGAAGCTGCAGAAAGCCAATCGGGATCTTGCTGCCGTTGAGGAAGCTATCCGCACGCGGCTGCTCTGAGCGCGCGACTGGGGTTCGCGTCGGCTTGAACCTTCGGCTGCTTCAAAATTCCTGTAACGGCGCCTAGCGCCGTCGGCTGGTTACGTCGTCCTGAAGCGAAGCACGCCCTCGGCATCCTCGGCCGTCAGGCGCCCTTCGACCAGCATATAATTGACATGTGCAATCAACTCGCCGGCGGCAAAGCCCATCTGGTGCACGTCGAGCGGATACTTGTGGAACACGACAGGCACCAGTTCCCTCGACGTTTTCGGGGATTCCCGGCAAGCATTGGCGATCAGTCCGCAGCGCTCCTCATGATGATCCGCCAGTTGTTTGATGCGGGTCTTCAATCCATAGAATGGCACGCCATGGCCGGGCAGCACCAGCAGGTCGTAGGGCAGGGTGGTGGTGAGGCTCGCCAATGAAGCGAGATATTCGCCGAGCGAGTTCTGGTCCGGCTCGACCGCCCAGACGCTGACGTTGGGCGATATCTTGCTCAGGACTTGGTCGGCCGACAGGAACAGCTTGTCAGCGGCGCAATACAGCATCACCTGATCGAGCGCGTGGCCGCCGCCGGTGATGACTTTGAACCGGCGCGCACCGATGGAAATCTCGTCGCCGTCCGAAATACGCCGATACGATGCGGGCAGGACCGACACCCGCTTCAGGTAATCCTGACCGCGGCCGAGCAATTTGTCGGTCAGGGTCTCGTCCATGCCATGACGGCGAAAGAACAGGCGTTGTGCCATTTTGCGTTCTTCAGTGCCGCGGTTCTGGTGATAGACCGACTGCAGATATTCGACCTGCGACATGGTAAGCGGGCAGTTGAAGCGCTCGACGATCCATCCGGCGAGACCGACATGATCGGGGTGGGAATGGGTCACGATCAGCCGCGTGATCTTGACGTGCGCGAGCGGACCCTCGAACAGTGTCGTCCACGCCGCGATCGATTCCTCGTTGCCGAATCCGGAATCGATCATTGCCCAGCCGTCGCCGTCGGCGAGCAGGTAGATGTTCACATGGTTGAGGCGGAACGGCAGCTTCAGCCGCACCCACAGCACGCCCGGCATCACCTCGACCACCTGCTCCGGACCGGGATGATTCTCCCAAGGATAGCGCAGGGCCTCGACCGAGGAGGGAATGGCGTCGGTTTTCGAATGCATGGGTCCGGCTTAGCCGGACATTTAGCGGGGCGCTAGCCTAAATTCTGCCGGCCCCGCTGGATGACCGCCGGGGATCAGGCGGCCCGGATGTTGGCGAGGAAGGCGTGAATTTCATCGCGCAGGGTGTCGGCCTCGCGGCGAAGGGCGGCGGATGCGTCGAGTACCTTGCCGGCGGCCGATCCGGCCTGCGCCGACGCCGCGCTGACGCCGATGATGTTACTGGAAACCTCGCTGGTGCCGCCCGCGGCGTGCTGGATGTTACGGGCGATCTCGCGGGTCGCAGCGCCCTGCTGTTCGACCGCGGCCGCAATGGCGGTGGTGACTTCGTTGATCTCGCCGATGGTGTGGCCGATGTTCCGGATAGCGCCCACCGCCGAGGTCGCGACCAACTGCATGTTGGCGATCTGGTGGCGGATTTCGTCGGTGGCCTTCGCGGTCTGATTGGCGAGGCTCTTCACCTCGGAGGCGACGACCGCAAAACCTCTGCCGGCTTCGCCCGCGCGCGCGGCTTCGATTGTTGCGTTAAGCGCCAGCAAATTAGTTTGCGAGGCGATGGTCTGGATAAGATCCACTACAATGCTGATGCGGCTCGCATTCTCGGCAAGCCCCTGCATGGTGGCGTCGGTTTCGCCTGCTTCGGTGACGGCCTGGCCGGCAATCTGCGCCGAGTTGATCACCTGGCGGCCGATCTCCGAGATCGACGACGAGAGTTGTTCGGTCCCCGAAGACACGGTCTGAACATTGACGGATGTCTCCTCGGCTGCGGATGCCACTGCGTTGACCAGCGCGCTGGAACGGTCGGCGGTCGCCGACATGCTCTGCGCCGTGGCTTGCATGGAGTTTGCCGAGGTCTGCAGGCCGTCCAGCGCCATACGGACGGCGGCTTCGAAGTCGATGATCCGCGCTTCCATGCGCGAGGCACGCTCGGCCTTGGCGATGCGGTCCTTGTCCTGGGCTGCGTCGAGTTCACGCGCGGCGATCATGCCCTCGCGAAAAACCTCCAGCGAGCTTGCCATTACCGCGATCTCGTCCTTCTGCCGGCCGCGATGGATTTCGGTGTTCAGGTCGCCATCGGACAGCAGCTGCATTGAACGCTGCAGGCCGCGGATTCGTCGCAGGATATTGCGGCCGACGTAGAGCCACACGAAGAGCGCGGAGCCGACCAGGGTCAGTCCGCCCAGCGCCAGCATCACCATGGTCGCAAGCGAAATCTTCTGCCGCGCGCGCCAGGTCGCGGCATCGGTGCCGGTTCGCACGCCGTCGACAAGTTGCTTCACGCTGATGCCAAGGCCGACATTGAGCTTGCGAGTCTCGTCGAGAACGATCTGGCCGTAATCGTCGGCGTCGAGTTCCTTTTGGCGAACCTTGAAGACGCCGGTCTTGCCTTCGCCTAGCGCCAGCAAGTTTAGCGCAGATTCCTTCAAGGCCTTGGTGCTGTTGTTTTTCGGCAGCAGATCCAGGTTGAATTTGACGCGGGGCTTGGTTTCCTTGAATTCCTTCTCGATGCCCTCGAGCGTGCCCCCACTGTCGGCGGACAGCGCAGCGATCATGTCCGAGGCCACCAGGTTGGCGGAGGAGATGGCGCTGCCGAGTTGCTCCACCGTCCGCGCTGCGTCCGTTGCGTCATCCAACGAGAGATTGGCGGACCTCAGGACGGCGTTGATCCGCGTCTGCGCGTCGACCATCACCGGACCAGCGGCAGCAACGAAGCCGGCTTGGGCGCTGCGCAGCGCATGGTACAGTTTTTCGTGCTGGGCAGCGGCGTCGAGCCGTTCCCTTGCCGCGGCGCCGAGGCTCTGGATGGTGTCGTCGATATTCTTGACGGTTTCGCTTAAGCTGGACACCACGCTCCCGTCGGCTCCGAGCTCGATGATTTCGCCGAGCTTTTCGAGCGTGCTCTGCTGCGTTTCCTTCATCGTCCTGGTGCGTTCCGAGAGCGTCTTTTCGCTGCGCGCGGCCAGCAGTGCCGGCCCCTGACTCGCAAGGTCTGCACTCTGGGTCGCGAGCTGCAGGCTCGCGGCCAGCCTTGGAATATCGCGTCCGCTCAGGTCCACCATCATCGCGCCGAACTGGTCCAGTACCAAGCCCGCCCCGGTGCTGATAATGATAGCCATGCCGGCGATTGCCGCGAAGGCGGCAAAAAGACTGCCGCCGATGCCCCATTGCAAACGCCGGAAGCTCAATCGTCCAAATTTGCCCGGTGTCGGTGGCAACGCCATTGAGGTCGCTCGTCACATTCAAGGGTTGAATCGCGCTGGAGTATCGCGTCAGCTGGTTAATAAAATCGCGAAAATGCCGCCGATTTTTGGATTCGCCAGGGCTAAACAAAAGGCCGGCGCGAGGCCGGCCCTTTGCAGTTCTGCAGAATGGACCCAATGAGATCAGTACCTCGCGACGAACGGACCGCCCCAGTTGAAGCGGTAGCTGAGGCCAGCCTTTACGGTGTGCTCGTCGACCCGGAACGCGCCGAACGGCACGAAGGCGATAGGGGCAACAAACGCGCTACGGCCGAAATCGTAATACTGGTATTCGACCTTGGCCGAGAAGTTTTGCGCGAACATGTATTCTACGCCCGCGCCGACGGTGTAACCGTCGCGGCGGTTGCTGTTGAATGCAAAGGCGATCGGAAGACCCGCGAAGGTCAAGGCTTCGTGATTATCGGAATAGGCGTAGCCGCCCTTGGCATAGAGCAGCGCCGGACCCCAGGCGAAACCGGCGCGGCCCGTCACAGAGCCCAGCGCGCGCCGGTCGTTGGTGTAGACGAATCCGCCGGGGAAGACGATGCCGCTGTTGGTGCCGCCGAGCCAGCTATACTGGCCTTCGACTCCGACCACCCAGTTGCCGCCGAACTGGTAATCGGCCCCGGCCTGCACGCCGCCGAGCAGCCGGCCATCGTGATTGTTGCCGGTGATGATGCCGTTGAGAGCCTCATTGCTGCTGACTCCGCCACCGATATGACCCCCGATGTAAAATCCGGTCCAGTGATAGATCGGCTCGGCATAGGCCGCGGCTTGACCATAAGGGCGCGTCCCAAGATCCGCCGCAACCGCCGGCGCAGTTGCAGCGAGGGCGAGGAGAGCCACCGTAACGGACAGGAATTTCATTTGCTCGATCTCCGCAAAGGCCGGGGCAAGCGTCGGTTCGCCCCTCAGGCCGCGACCTCAACAGCATTTGAATAAAATGCCGTTGATCGGCAGGCCCCGGAAGAGTGCGCGGAACAGCAACCATGGACCGTGCTTAACGGAGTGCTAACGGGATTTCGCGGGTGCAGGCGGCGGCGAAATGAAAAGGCCGGCGCGAGGCCGGCCTTCCATTCGTCAAACGTGAGACGCGGATCAGTACTTCGCGACCACGGGGCCACCGCCGAAATTGAAGCGGTAGTTGATGCCCGCCTTCACAGTGTGCTCGTCGTTGCGGAACGAGCCGAATGCGACCAGCGGAGCCGGCGTGGCAAACCGGCTGTTGCCGAAGTCGTAGTATTGATACTCGATCTTGCCCGACCAATTCTGGGCGAACATGTATTCGAGGCCGCCGCCGACCGTCCAGCCGTCCCGATGGCTGTGGTCGAAGGTGAACGCCACGGGGGCGCCGGCGAAGATCAGCGTGTCGTTGGTATCCGCCCAGGCATAGCCGCCCTTCACGTAGAGCAGGCCCGGACCCCAGGTGTAGCCGAGGCGGCCGGTCGCCGAACCGATGGCGCGCTGATTGTTGTTGTAGAGGAAACCAGCGCCCGCGCCCGTGAAGGCTACCGCGTTGTTGTTGTTGTTGTTGGCGAGCCAGCTGTACTGGCCTTCGACACCGAGCACCCAGTTGGGCGCGAACTGATAGTCGGCACCGCCCTGCACGCCACCGAGGAAGCGGCCATCGTTGCCGTTGTTGGCGAGCCCGGCGAAGCTGTTATCACCGGCGAAAGCGCCGCCGACGTGGCCGCCGATGTAGAAGCCGGTCCAGTTGTAGATCGGCGCCGCGTAGGCCGGAGCCTTGGTGTAGGGGCGTGCCGCCAGATCGGCTGCAAGTGCTGGCGCCGTTGCGCCGAGAGCAACGAGGGCCACAGTACCGAGTAGAAACTTCTTCATTAGGTTGTTCTCCAGACAGTCGTTTGATTTCTTCAGATGCGCCGCATATCGGCGTCGTCCATGGCGTGCACTTAGACAGCTTTTGCGTAAAATACTGTCACCGATAGGTCACAGAGGGGGAGTTCCGCCCGATTCAAATAGCATCGATTTTTACGTACTTAATTAAGCCTTAATGAGTTCTAAATGGCGCCTTAATTTTTCGCGGCTGCATGTATGGGAATACCGCACAACGATTATTTAGTTCGAACTTTTTGTCTGACTAATTTTCGGCAATCGTTTTTTTGGGGTGCGGCGGCTGGGGGCTTTCTGACTTGGAACAAAGCCGATCCGCTGCTCGTTTGGATACGGACTAGTTAGAAGGAGAGCTGCTACGATGTCCAGGTTTTCCATGATGTTGATTGCGGCATTGCTGCTCGCGCCGGCGGCGGCCGATGCCCAGAGCGGCGGATCGGGCGGAGGCGGTGCGGGCGGAGGCGGCGCCGGCGGAGCGTCGGCCGGTGGCGCGTCGGCCGGTGGCGCGGCAAGCGGTCCATCGGCGGGGACCGGAAGCGCGGCGGGATCGCCGAACGCCGGCGCTGCGGGGGCGGGGACGGCTGCAGTCAGCGGCGTTCCCAGCGGACCGGCGAATGTCGGCGGACTTAACAATTCAGGCAACGATCCGAGCGGCGCAGGCAACCCGGCGAAGACCCCCGGCGCCGGGACCAACAGCTTAGGCACCGCAAACTCGTCAGGTTCGGCAGGCGGCGCCGCAGGTTCGGCAGGCGGCGCCGCAGGTTCGGCAGGCGGCATCGGCTCCGGCAATTCGACCACCACGGGCGCCGCCGGTGCGCAGCCGGGAGGACGGATCGACGGAACGGTTACCCAGGGACCGCAAATGCAGGGCGATGCGGCCATCCGGGCTGAGGATCAGGTCGTAGACAAGAAAATCAAAAGTATCTGCAGAGGATGCTAGACGCAAAAAATGCGGCAGCACGGCACCGGCTGCCGCATCAACGCGTTTCGCTCGTCGCGGCAGAAAATGCACGCAAGAGAAATGGTGCTGCCAGACAGGATTGAACTGTCGACCTCTCCATTACCAATGGAGTGCTCTACCACTGAGCTACGGCAGCATGCGCCGAACATGGCAATCGGCAAGAAGCCTTCCCGCGGGCGTCGCCGATCCTTGCCATAAGGCCCCGGCGCGCGCAAGCGCGCGGTAGCGCCGCATGGCCGCACGAAAGGCGTGCTTAAATCAGCGCGGAGCGGCTGCCTTCAGCCGCATCAATTCGGGACCGATCCGGCGGCCCATTTCATCGCCCAGCGCCTGCAACGCCTTGATCGGCCTGACCATCACCTCGAATTCGATCATTTCGCCCAGCGCGTTGAATCCGATCAGATCGATGCCTTTGAGCTGCCATTTGCCGATCGTGGCGCTGAATTCCAGCGCGGCATCATGAGGGCCGGCGATGAACTGGCGGTGATAGCGGAAATTCTCGAAAATCTGCACCACGGTCGTCAGCACCAGCAGGGTTGCCGCGCGTCCGAGGATCGGCGATTGCACGAACGGCGAGCGAAACACCATATGCTCGGCGAGCAGTGGCCGCAGCAGGTCCGGATTGCCGGTGGCGACGAACGCATGCCAGCCGGCCAGGGTCTGCTGCGGCAATGCTGCCAGTGACAAAACTTCGCCCATCACGGTGCCCCCCGGATCAACTACAAGGGTCGACGATGAACGATGAGCCGGACAAACGCGAGCGCAAAATCCCGCCGCAAGATCCAAGACAGGATCGGCTGAAGCGGGCATTGCGCGAAAATCTGAAGCGGCGAAAATCGCAGGCCAGAGGGCGGGCCACCGTCGGTATTGACGATGAGATGTCGTCCGTCGGGGACGGGAAGGAATGACATGGACGAACAGGCTGAGCGCGCTAAAGCGGCCGGCCCTGAGAACGGCATCGGGACCGGGATCAGGGGCGGCGCGGCGGCGATGTTTCCACGTCATGAGCAGACCTTCCCGGCGCTGACCGAGGCGGAGATCGCGCGCATGCGCCGGTTCGGCGACCTGCGCCGCTACAGGCACGGCGACAAACTGTTCGAGACCGGCAAGCCGGGGCCGGGCATGTTCGTGATTCTCTCCGGCCACGTTACCATCACCCAGCGCGACGGTCTTGGCCATGTCACCCCGGTGATCGACCAGGGACCGGGGCAATTCATGGCCGAACTCGGCCAGCTCTCGGGGCGGATAGCGCTGGTCGATGGTACCGCGGAAGGCGATGTCGAAACCCTGCTACTCGCGCCGGAGCGGTTGCGCGCGCTGCTGGTTGCGGAAGCCGATCTCGGCGAGCGCATCATGCGCGCGCTGATCCTGCGCCGCGTCAGCCTGATCCAGGGCGGCGTCGGCGGCCCGGTGCTGATCGGTTCGCCGGGTTCGCCTGACCTTATCCGGCTGCAGGGATTCCTCACCCGCAACGGCTATCCGCATCACCTGCTGGATCCGGCGTCCGACAAGGACGCCGCCGACGTCGTGGCGCGCTATTCGCCGGAGCCTGGGGATCTGCCGCTGGTGGTGATCCCGGACGGCACGGTGCTCGGCAACCCGTCGGTATCCCTGGTTGCGCGCGCCATGGGGATGCTCGGCAGTCTTGCCGACGACAAGGTGTATGATGTCGCCATCGTCGGCTGCGGCCCGGCCGGCCTGTCCACGGCGGTCTACGCGGCGTCCGAGGGGCTGGCGGTCGCGGTATGCGACGCCCGCGCCTTCGGCGGCCAGGCCGGCGCCAGCGCCCGCATCGAAAATTACCTTGGTTTTCCGACCGGTATCTCCGGAATGGCGTTGACGGCGCGCGCCTATAACCAGGCGCAGAAGTTCGGCGCGGATATCATGATTCCAGTCGAGGTGCACGCGCTGGATTGTTCGCGCGACGACGGCGCGTTCGGCCTGGAGCTCGACCATGGCGGGGTGCTGCGCGCCAGATCCGTGGTGGTGGCGAGCGGCGCGCGCTACCGCCGTCCCGCGATCGACAACCTCGAACGGTTCGAAGGTCGCGGCGTCTGGTACTGGGCCTCGCCGATCGAGGCGAGGCTGTGCGTGGAGCAGGAGATCGTGCTGGTCGGCGGCGGCAACTCCGCGGGCCAGGCGGCGGTGTTTCTGGCCGGCCACGCCCGCCGGGTCCATATGGTGATCCGCGGCGGCGGCCTTGGCGCCAGCATGTCGCGTTATCTGATCGAGCGCATCGAGGCCACGTCGAACATCGAACTCGTGTTCAATACCGAGGTGATCGGGCTCGAAGGCGCGGAGGACGCATCGCTGGCGCGCGTCCGCCTGCGCAGCCGCCTGTCCGCCGATGAGAGCACCATGGAAATCCGCAACCTGTTTCTGTTCGTCGGCGCCGACCCGGCCACCGGCTGGCTCGACGGCTGCGGCGTGACGGTGGACCGCGGCGGGTTTGTCGTGACCGGCGCGCCGTGCAAGAAAGGTGACGGCCAAGCCGTCTCGGCGCTGGAAACCTCGGTGCCCGGCGTGTTCGCGGTCGGCGACGTCCGCTCCGGATCGGTCAAGCGCGTCGGCGGCGCGATCGGCGAGGGCGCCCAGGTGGTCGCGGCGCTGCACGGTTTTCTCGGTGACACCGCGCGGCCCGCGCGTTGAGCATCGTTGCAAAAGCGAGCTCCGGTGATACCAAAAATCGGCTGACAGCCCAACTACTTAGCGTGCCTGCCCCAGGATTGCCCCATGCCGGATAACCGCTTGCGGCGAACCGGCGGCAAGCCAAGGCGAAACCGTGGCAAATCCGGCCTTTCGGAGCTGATCCGCGATCGGGCGCAGGCACTTAACCCGCTTGCGGCGACATCGTGATAGGCCAAGGGCAAACTGGCGGCAGCGCCGCAGCCGCCGGACATCATGCGGCGGCATCCGGTTTTTAACGCGGCCGAAGGATGGCGCGAGCCACCGGCCCGCCGCCGCGGATGCCATCAAATCGCGAAAATTAATCCGCAAAGAAACCGCGCTGCGGTAATGTTCCGTCTGAACAGCCGCCCGCTTGCGGAGCGTCGTCGCATTCGATTTTGCTTGGGGGAGCATATCATGGTTTCAGGTCTGAGCCTTTCGACGTTCGTCCTTCTCCATGTGATAATCAGCCTGATCGGGATCGCGGCCGGCCTGGTCGTGATGATCGGAATATTGGGCTCGCGCCGGATGCCGGGCTGGACCGCGGCTTTCCTGTTGTTCACGATTCTGACCAACGCCAGCGGCTTCCTGATTCCGCCGCTGCTGTTTGAAAAGCTGCTGCCCTCGCACCTGATCGGCCTGGTCTCGCTGCTGCTGCTGGCGATCGCGTGCTTTGCACGCTACGGCCGCAAGCTTTCCGGCCCGTGGCGCTGGATCTACGCCTTGACGGCGCTGGTTTCGCTCTACCTCAACGTATTCGTGCTGGTGATCCAGAGCTTCCTTAAATTGCCGGCGCTGCATGCGCTGGCGTCGAGCGTGCCGCCCAGTGAACCGCCCTTCGCCATCCTCCAGGGAATCGTGCTGATGTTCTTCGTGATCGTGATCATCGGCGCCATCCGGCGGTTTCGGCCGCAGCCGACATTTGCCTGAGCATGAACGTCATCCTGTTCGGCGCCACCCGAACGATCGGCCAGGGCGTGCTGCGCGAATGCCTGCTCGACACCGGCGTGGATAGCGTGCTCGCGGTCGGCCGCGGCGACGGCGCTGGCGAGACTGAACCCGCGCATGACGTTCATCTACGTCACCGGACGCGGCACCGATTCCGCCGACGCGCCGCGGCTGCCCGCCTGTCGCTTTGCTGATGCGGGCTGCGTCTCACCGCAAGCCGCCTTTGCCGCGGATCAGCTCCGCCATCTCGTCGCGGCCGAAGAACTCGGCCCAGCCCAATGCCGTCGCGTGGTGCATGCCGTCGCGAATGTTCGGATCGGCTCCGGCATCGAGCAGAAGCCGGACGATCTCGATGGCTCCGCTTTCGATGGCCATGTGAAGTGCGGTGTGATTGATGTCCCACATCGGCCGCCTGGCGTTGACGTCGACGCCATGCGCAAGCAGCCAGCGGATCGCGGCCAGGTTGCGCTTGTGGACGGCAACATGCAACGCCATGGTATTGCTGCCGCCGGGACCGATCCGGGAGGGATCGTCGCGCAACATGGCCTCGGCCTCGGCGTAACGGCCGGTGTTCAGCAGCGTCAGCAGGTCGGGTTTTAGCCCGGCTGCCGAAAGTGCCGCGACGATGCGCGCGTCCGCGCCTGTCTCCGCCGCCGTCGTCAATGCGGTTGCGCCGGTCGCATCGCGGGCGTTCGGGTCGGCGCCGAGTTCGAGCAGCAGCTGCACGATGCTCGGCCGGTTTTTCCGCACCGCATGGTGCAGCGGCGTGCAGCGGTGCTGGTTGCGGGTCATCCGGGCGGACAGCAGCGAGCGGTCTTCGGCGATCATGGCGCGCAGCTCGCCGGCGCGATCGAGCGCTATCGCCGTCCACAGGTTGAGCTTCGCGCCCTGGGCGAGCAGATAATCGGCGGCCTCCCGGCGCACATCGCCGAAGCAGGTCGCCCATCCGAGCACGCCGACGCCGTGGTCGTCGCCGTTGCCGTGGATATCGGCGCCGGCCTCGACCAGCAGCCGGATCGTCTCCATGTCGCCGTGCAGCGCCGCGAAATGCAGCGGCGCGGCGTTGTCGGGAAATTCGCGGCGGTCGAGGTCGGCGCCGCGCTTGATCAACAGGCGGATGGCGGCATGCTGGTTGCGCAGGACCGCCAGATGCAGCGCCGTGGCCTTTTCGAATCCGCCGCCGAGGGCGTCGATCCATTCGGAATGTGCGTCGAGACCGGCGCGGAGCGTATCCAGATCGCCGGACTGCGCGGCCCGCATGATGGACTGGATCGCCTGCATCTCGTCATCGGGGCGGGTCTTGCCGCCCTGGATCGTACGGGTCAGTACTTCGATCGCCTCATGCCGCAGCTCCTTGGCGATCTGATGAACGGTGCGGCCGTCGGTGTCGGGGGTGGCGGGATCGAAGCCTGACGCAAAGGCGCGGCGGACCGCCTCGACGTCACCGGAGCGTGCGGCGTCGAAGACGGAAGCGCGGTCGCGAAATGCCGGCGTGATGCGCTCGACATGCGACTTCAGCGCGCGCCAGCTTTTGAACCCGTAGTCACGGGCGAGCGCGAGCTGGGCCTCGTGCAGCTTGGCCTCCGGCCGCCCGGCGCGCAGTCCAACGAGCCGCTGTCGGGCGGTTTTCTTGAGCCAATCAAGATTGGGAATCGCGGGCAGAGCCTGCGGCATGGCAAACCTTCTTTCCAAAAGCCCGATGACCGCGATTCGGGCGAGAAAGAAGGAGATGTCAGCGACGCAATGGAGGCGGGTTCAACCCTTTACGCGGTCCGTCGGTCGCCTGCTCGACCGGGCGCAACCTATCGCCGGCAATGGTGCAAGGTCAAGCGCTACACGCATGTAGCCATTCCACGAACTGGATTCCGGGTTCGCGCCGCGGCGCCGGAATGACCGGTAAACGCTCCCACCCCATCAAATCGCCGCAAATCTCGCCGCCTTTGCCATGGGGGCTTCGTCCCCCTATACTTTGTGCACAGCAAAACAACGGGAATTGGCATGGATCGGATTCGCATCGTCGGCGGCGCCAAGCTCAACGGCACCATTCCGATCTCGGGGGCGAAAAACGCGGCGCTGCCGCTGATGATCGCCGGGCTTTTGACCGACCAGACGCTGATCCTCGACAACGTGCCGCGGCTTGCCGACGTCGCCCAGTTGCAGCGCATTCTCGGCAATCACGGCGTCGATATACTGTCGGCGGGCAAACGCCCCGGCGACCATGAATACCAGGGCCAGACCCTGCATATCTCGGCAGCCGACATCATCGACACCACCGCGCCCTACGAACTGGTCTCGAAAATGCGCGCGAGCTTCTGGGTGATCGCGCCGCTTCTGGCGCGCATGCACGAGGCGAAAGTCTCGCTGCCCGGCGGCTGCGCCATCGGCACCCGCCCGGTCGACCTCCTGATCATGGCGCTGGAAAAACTCGGCGCCGAACTCACCATCGACGGCGGCTACGTGATCGCCAAGGCGCCCGGCGGCCTCACCGGCGCGCCAATCGAATTCCCGAAGGTAACGGTCAGCGGCACCCATGTCGCGCTGATGGCGGCGACGCTGGCCAAGGGCACCACGGTCATCACCAACGCCGCCTGCGAGCCAGAAATTCTCGACGTCGCGGACTGCCTCAACAAGATGGGTGCGCGCGTCTCCGGCGCGGGCACGACGCGGATCGTGGTCGAGGGCGTCGCCAGGCTCGGCGGCACGCGGCACACCGTGCTGCCGGACCGGATCGAAACCGGCACCTATGCGATGGCGGTGGCGATGACCGGCGGCGACGTGCAACTGGCCGGCGCGCGCCCGGAACTGCTGCAATCGGCGCTGGATATACTGACCGAGGCCGGCGCCACCATCACCGTCAACAACGAGGGCATCCGCGTCGCCCGCAACGGCGCCGGCCTCCGTCCGGTGAAGGTCTCGACCGCGCCGTTTCCGGGTTTTCCGACCGACCTGCAGGCGCAGTTGATGGCGCTGATGGCCTGCGCCAGGGGCTCCTCGCACATCACCGAGACCATCTTCGAAAACCGCTTCATGCATGTGCAGGAACTGGCGCGGTTCGGCGCGCGGATTTCGCTCGACGGCGAAACCGCCACCATTGACGGCATCGCCAGGCTGCGCGGCGCCCCGGTGATGGCGACCGATCTGCGCGCCTCGGTATCGCTGGTGATCGCCGGCCTTGCCGCCGAAGGCGAAACCATGGTCAACCGCATCTATCACCTCGACCGCGGCTTCGAGCGGCTGGAGGAAAAGCTCTCGGCCTGCGGCGCCACCATCGAACGCATCAGCGGCTGATGTCCCGGGATGCTGCGGTGACCGCTCGACGCAAGCTGATTGCCCTGGACGCCGACGACCTCGCGGTGATTTCCGCGCATGTGCAGGACGCGCGGGTGCAGACCTCCGACATCATCTGGCGGCAGAGCGAGAAGCGGCTGGTGATCGGCATGAACCGGCCGGACTGGGAACAGACGCTCGGCGGAGCGACCGAGCCGAGGCGGCTGATCGCGGCGCTGCGCTTCGACCGCGTGCTGTCCTGCAAGTCGCGCAACATCAAGCTGGACGCGTCGGAAACCGCGCTGGAACTGCTCGGCATCGAATTTCATCCCACCGAGCCGCCCGGCGGCAGCGCCGTGCTGATGTTCAGCCATGGCGGCGCGCTGCGGCTCGACGTCGAGTGCCTCGAATGCGAACTGGCTGACCTCGGTGCGGACGATCTGGGAACCGGCGAAGGCGCGGAATCGTCGGGGCTGGGCGCGTGATTTGCCACACACTCCGCGTCGTTCCCCGCGGAGGCGCGGACCCATAACCACCGATTTCATGGATGAAAAAGGAAGCTTGCCCGAGCAGTGCCTAAATCGCATCGGCTGGGCGTATGGGTCCCCGCCTTCGCGGCGACGACGGTGGAGCGGGGTGCGGCGGGGTTGACGGCGATTTGTCGCCGCGCCATTGCAATGAGCCGTCCACCCAGGATCCGCCGGAAAGCCGCCATGCCGATCCGCCTCGACAGCCGCAGCGCCGATTTCACCGGATGCTTCAACGCGTTTCTCGCGATGAAGCGCGAGGTATCGGCCGATATCGAGACCGCCACCCGCGCCATCGTCGATGACGTGGCGAGGCGAGGCGACGCGGCGCTGCTGGAGGCGACGCGAACGTTCGACCGGCTGGAACTGGACGCCGGGGGCCTGCGCATTACGGCCGCCGAAATCGACGCCGCGGTAAAAGCCTGCGACGGCAAGACCCTCGACGCGCTGAAATTCGCCCGCGACCGCATCGAGGTTTTCCATCGCCGGCAATTGCCGCAAGACGATCGTTTCACCGACCGGTCAGGGGTCGAACTCGGCTGGCGCTGGAGCGCGATCGAGGCGGTCGGACTTTATGTGCCGGGCGGCACCGCGGCCTATCCGTCCTCGGTGCTGATGAACGCGGTGCCGGCGGCGGTCGCCGGCGTCGCGCGCGTGGTGATGGTGGTGCCGTCTCCCGACGGCAGGCTCAATCCGCTGGTGCTGGCGGCGGCGCATCTCGGCGGCATCTGCGAGATCTATCGCGTCGGCGGCGCGCAGGCCGTCGCGGCGCTGGCTTACGGCACCGCGACCATCGCGCCGGTGGCAAAAATCGTCGGCCCCGGCAACGCCTATGTCGCCGCCGCCAAGCGGCTGGTGTTCGGCCAGGTCGGGATCGACATGATCGCAGGACCTTCCGAAGTGCTTGTCATCGCCGACCATTCCGCCAATGCCGGCTGGATCGCCGCCGACCTGCTGGCGCAGGCCGAGCACGACGCCAACGCGCAGTCGATCCTGATCACCGACGATGCGGCGCTTGCCGACGATGTCGCGCGCGCCGTGGATGCACAACTCACCACCTTGCCGCGTGCGGATATTGCGCGGGCCTCGTGGCAGGATTTCGGCGCGATCATCGTGGTGAAGAGCCTGATCGAGGCGGCGGCGCTGGCGGATGCCGTCGCCGCCGAACATCTGGAAATCATGACCGCCGATCCGGAAAGCGTCTGCGCGCGCATCCGCAATGCCGGCGCGATCTTTCTCGGGGCGCATACGCCGGAGGCGATCGGCGACTATGTCGGCGGCTCCAACCACGTGCTGCCGACGGCGCGCTCGGCGCGGTTCTCCTCGGGCCTCAGCGTGCTTGACTTCATGAAGCGGACGTCGATCCTGAAATGCGGGCCGGACCAGTTGCGATTGCTGGGACCGGCGGCAATGACGCTTGCGCAGGCCGAAGGCCTCGATGCCCATGCGCGCTCGGTCGGACTGCGCCTCAATTTGTCATGAGCAAAACGCCCTCAGCAGACGATTCGAAGAACTGCATCGTGGCGGTGACGCTCGATGAGGAATCGATCGGGCGTTCCGGGCCCGATATCGAACACGAACGCGCGATCGCGATCTATGACCTGATCGAAAAGAACCTGTTCGCCCCGGACGGCGCGGAGGAAGGGCCGTTCACGCTGCATATCGGCATTACCGGCAACCGGCTGATGTTCGACATCCGCCGCGAGGACGGCACGCCGGTGGTGGCGCATCTGTTGTCGCTGACGCCGTTCCGGCGGATCGTGAAAGACTATTTCATGATCTGCGACAGCTACTACCAGGCCATCCGCACCGCGACGCCGGACAAGATCGAGGCCATCGACATGGGCCGCCGCGGCATTCACGACGAAGGTTCACGCACGTTGCAGGAACGGCTGAAGGGCAAGGTGCGGGTCGATTTCGAAACCGCGCGCCGGTTGTTCACATTGATCTCCGTCCTGCACTGGAAGGGATAGGCGCGCGCATGATCCCGAACAGTGGATACCGGTTTTCGGCCCCGATCATGCGCCGGATGAAGCGAGCGTAGGGAAGTGGCGACGCCGCCGCGCGCGCGTACACCGCAAGCCGTGCTGTTTGCATGCGGCCAGAACGCAATCCGCTCGCCGATGGCCGAAAGCCTGTTGCGGCAGATGTTTCCGCATGCGCTGTATGTAAGGTCGGCCGGCGTCAGGAAGGGCGAACTGGATCCGTTTGCGGTGGCCGTGATGGCCGAACTCGGCCAGGATATCTCAAAGCACAAGCCGAAGACCTTCGAGGACCTGGACGATTGGGAGGGCCTCAACTTCGACCTGATCATCACGCTGGCTCCGGAAGCGCACCACAAGGCGCTCGAATTGACCCGCACCGTCGCCGCCGATGTCGAATATTGGCCGACCCGCGATCCAACCGGAATCGAGGGCAACCGCGAGCAGAAGCTGGAAGCCTACCGCGAAGTCTGCGACGGACTTTTGCTGCGCATCCGCAAGCGCTTTGCGAAGGGGGGCGCGGCGAGCGGGTAGCGTTGAGGGGCAGGCCCGGACTCGACATTCGTCATGCGCGGGCCTGACCCGCATGACTCGACGCTCGTCATGGCCGGGCGGCCATCCGCGTCTTTGCGCCACATCAGAAAGAAAGACGTGGATGCCCGGCACAAGGCCGGGCATGACGGCGCGGTCTACGTCAGGCCCGGCACAAGGGCCGGGCAGCGCGTGCTCGTCATGCCCTGCACAAGGCCGGGCAACGTGTTCTGCGTCATGGCCGGGCTCGTCCCGGCCATCCACGTCTTGCTCCACATCAGAAAGAAAGACGTGGATGCCCGGCACAAGGTCGGGCATGACGGCGAGATGTGTAATCCAGCAGGGTCAGGCCCGGCCATGACGCTTCGGTGTTCGGGACGGCCCGGGATCTGCGGTGTAAGCGGCGCCGCATCGCGCCGGGGACGACAGCGGTGTTGTCTCACCTGATCCCTTCCGATAGGTTCCGCGCGCATCTTCCCCAGCCGTCCCGAATCGTAAATCCCGCATGCTAGGCCGTCCCAAACTCGTTCTCGCTTCCGGTTCGCCGCGCCGCCTCAGCCTGCTCAACCAGGCCGGCATCGAGCCCGACGCGTTGCGTCCCGCCGACGTCGACGAGATGCCCAAGCGCGGTGAGCTGCCGCGCGCCTGCGCCAATCGCCTGGCGCGGGCCAAGGCCGATGCCGCGCTCAAATCGGTGCAGCTCGATGACGAGTTGCGCGGCGCCTTCGTTCTCGCCGCAGACACCGTGGTGGCGGTCGGCCGCCGCATCCTGCCCAAGGCCAATCTGGTCGATGAAGCGTCGCAATGCCTGCGGCTGTTGTCGGGGCGCAACCATCGCGTCTACACCGCGATCTGCCTGGTGACGCCGAAGGAGGCGTTCCGGCAGCGCCTGATCGAAACCCGCGTGCGTTTCAAGCGGCTCAGTGAAGACGACATCCAGGCCTATATCGGAAGCGGCGAATGGCGCGGCAAGGCCGGCGGTTATGCGGTGCAGGGCATCGCCGGCTCGTTCGTGGTCAAGATGGTCGGCTCCTACAGCAACGTCGTCGGCCTGCCGCTGTACGAATCGATGTCGCTGCTCGGCGGCGAAGGCTTTCCGATCCGGTTCGGCTGGTTGAATGCCAGCTAAGCCGCCAGACGACGCCAGGCCCGGCACGGCAAAGCCGTGCCCGATTTGCGGCAAGCCCGCCACCGAGGCCTCGAAGCCGTTCTGTTCCGAACGCTGCCGCGACGTCGACCTGAACCGCTGGCTGTCGGATTCCTACAAGATTCCCGCAGCCAGGGACGACGACGAAGACGCCGAGTGAACGGCCGTCCCCCGCGAAGGCGGGGACCCCCGCACTCCGTCGCAGCGATCCTGCGGGTGCGTGCGGCAGCCATCTCAGGCGGCCACATCCGTGCCCCGGTCAAGTCGCGGTTCGAGGAACTCGGCGCCAATCCGAAAGGCTCGACGCCGGCGGAACTGGCCGCCTTCCTGAAAGCGGAGATCGCCAAATGGGGCTTGGTGATCCGCGAGGCGAAGATCAGGGGCGAGAACTGAAGTTTTGCGTCATTGCGAGCAGAGCGCAGTCCGGAGGCGCGGCGCGGGTGGACAGGTCCGCCCACTCTGATTATAACCCGGCGCTCGCGGGCCCTTGGCGGCCCTGCGGCGCCCAGGTAGCTCAGTTGGTAGAGCATGCGACTGAAAATCGCAGTGTCGGTGGTTCGATCCCGCCCCTGGGCACCATTGCCCTTCCGCATAGTTTTGCATCGCGCCGCATAGCTTAAATCTTTCAGAGGTTTGCGAGGCGGAGTTGTTCGTTCCATACCACCAACCATTGAGCAGCTTCGCCCCGAACTCCTCCAAAGTGCCGGGATGCGCAGCCTCAATGGATTTGAGGCTCTCAGCGAGAAGTTCCTTTAGTGAGCCGCATTCGATACGGTTTCCCTGCAACTCAATCCAGTAACTTCCCGATCGACGGCTTGCGCGCGCGAACGCGTATCAGCAGGCAATTCCGGAAGGGGCGCCTTGGCTTCTGAATATGGGCCAATTTTCTCTCAGGAAAGATGCTTTCTTATAAGATAGAACAAGAGTCAGCGCCCTTTTTAGCGATTCGACTCGTGGCCCGCTTCCCCATACGACTCGTGCTTGGATGCGATTCGACGCATTGCAGCGTGGGGCGAAGTTTTGGCTGGACTACGACCAATGCCGAAGGTGACGGTTGACCCCGCACTTTTGAAGGACTGGGGCAAGAAATGGCGTGGCACCGTCGGCACGCCCAGCGCTGCAGGTCTCCCGCGGATGAAGGTCGCGGATCGCTTCGACAAAAAGCAAGGAATGGACTTCGGCTATGTCGTCGATGCTGCCTTCGGTAAAGCGCTCGCCGAAATGCTGGGTGGTATCGATGTGATGAAGCCGGACGATAATTCGCTTCTGCCTCCTCACAAAGACTGCGTTGAAGTCGGCAAAGTGCGCATCGTCGGCGGCATTCGTCCTCAGAACTACGATGCAGCATACCGGCCGGACGGCCCGCGCGTAGTCTACGACAGCAAAACTCTAAACGATCGACAGAGCATCGCCAAAAATTGGCAGAACATGATCAATGATCTGGCAACGGAAGCATCGACTGTTCATACCCGATTCCCTTATTGCCTCGTTTGCTTCATTATTTTGCTGCCGCGACCGGCTCTCCAGAAACCGCAAGAGCAAGCGATCATCCGGACACTCGAACGGCTTGGCTCCCGCGACGACGAATTGGATCAGCCGCATCTCGCGGAAGCTATTTCTATGGTTATTTGGGACCCAGACACCGGTGCAATTGATCCAAACTTCCCGCCGCAGGATTCGATCCTTCGACTCGAGCGAATGTCGGAGCGGGTCTACCCACGATATCTGGACCGTTATAAGAACTTGCCGCCTCACGAGGTGATGGAAGCGGAAGACGAAGCCGAACCGGACGAAGAGGGCTCGGGGATCCTTTAGACTTTCAAGCTGTCGGGTGAAGTCTTCCTTCGGCCCATGCGTCGATCGCGCATTTTGAACCAAATATCCCGAAGCGTTTTGCAGTCGCTTGCCGAGAGGCCCATGTGTTCGCGGAGCACGGTACGCGCATTCTCTTCAAGAACATGATCGAGCTTGTCCGCACGGATAAGCCGATCGGCTTCTGCGACTGGTAACGCTCCATTCAGTTTAGCCGGAACGAGCAGTCGCTCAGCCTCCGTCGGCTCCAACTCCAACACGCCACCGCCGTACGAACGCCCCTCAATTTCTGCAGAAGCGGCAGTCATCCACGTGTACGTGTTGGCGATGACGCGCTCAGGCTCGCCATGCTTAGCCTTCATTCGATGAATGGTGTCCGTTGATGTCGCCCCGCAGCTGTTCAGGACGATACGCGGGAAATTATAAATCTGGCGAAACATGAAGGCGTCGGGCGTCCAGACGCTCGGCACCCTATACCAAGGATCGCGGATCGAGCATTTGTAGCCACGGTGGAAGTCCTGGTCCTCACCTTGCTTAATATAGTCACGAAGCGCGGTGCTCAGATTTCGAGCTGCGGCCGGAGAGATATTCAACAGATGCACACGATCGTTGGCAGCGGCGAGTGTTTCCCACTCAGGCTTAGCGAGCGTCGAGCCTCGCAGTTGCGATGAACGAGAGACAAGTGGGGACGTGTACTTTCCGAGCTTTAGCGCTTGAACTTGCGACATAGTCAGCACGAAGAACTCGTTGCGGCCTGTCACAACACCAACGTCGATGCTCGCGTGCGACGACATGACCGTGGTGTTTTCGCTATCGCGCAGCTCGCGCATGAATGCAATTTCGCGCGCGCTGAGAAAATATTTCAGCCACTTCTCGGTATCGTACCGGAGTGTCTTCGGTTCGGCCGCACGAAGCAGTGCCGCCGGACTTCGCTGGGTGATTTCTGCAAGCGTGTCACAAACCGTCATAGTAACGCGACAATCGTTGCTTTCAGACGGCTCGCACGCCCCGTCGGCCAGCAGCAGCACGACTTCCTGCTCCGCGTCGAAGAACAACTGGTTACAAGTCACGATGTCCAGGCGATGAAAACGATCAGCCAGGAACTTCCGCAACTGAGCAGCGTACGTCACCTGTAGAATTTCGGCTGGAAGAATAAGCGCTAGGCGCCCGCCCTTCTTCAAGCGCGCCGCTGCAGCTACGACGAACGGCACCCAGATATTTGTGAGACGGTTCGGCGACAACCCGAGTGACTGCATAATCTCCATCGCAAGCGTGCGATGAGGTTCTGGAAATGATTGGTATCGGATGAAAGGGGGATTGCCGACGACGGCGTCGAATTGACCGTCATTAGCCTTCCACCACGCGAAAAAGTCGCCCGGCTGCACGACCCGCGCGGCGGAGACGCCAAGCTTAGTGCGCAGCATGTTTGCGGACGCTTCAGCTTCGGACGGAGTTATCTCTACGCCCGTCAGCCTCGACGCTATCGACTTCTTCGGAGTGTTGAGTTCTGCAAATCGATCGGCGGCCGCCGTCAGGAAGGCGCCCGCGCCGCAGCTCGGTTCAAGGACTACATCGGACGGTGACCGGATAGCCCATTGGCAAAGCCATCGAGCTACGTCCGGCGAGGTGTAGTACCCGCCGCGCAATTTCTGCGCTGACTCATTCTTCTTGGTGCTCAAAACGTCCCCGCAGACCCGAAGCACTATGTCGCCGGCAGTAGAATCCACATGCCGACGTTCGTCGAGAGTTCCGAAAATTTCGCTGTGGAGCCAGTTCAAATAGCGTGGATTGCCCTCGGTTCGCTTATGTTCTCAATTTGTTCGCATGTCAATCCGGGTTGCCGAACGCGCCGGCAAGGCCCCGCGACTGGATTGCGACGTTCCTCGACCGTGCGATCGACCTAGGCCGCGAGAAAATCCGCGACCACGTGGAGCGGTTTGGCGTGACACCGGCGGACAGCAACGTCGACGAATACGACGAGTACCGGCGGATGCGAGAATATTTGCCGGTCATCGTTTTGATGCCGGAATGCGGAATCCAACCGCTGTTCACCGAGGCAGCCCGCCCTTCATCGGGTAGAAAGCTGGGCAGCTCAGCCGTAAAGCCCCGCTATTTGACCAAAAACCGATGCAAATTCAACGAGGAAAGCGATGACGCGCCCGGGCACCACGATCCCGCCCCTGGGCGCCATTCCATCGCGATGGACCGATAACCGGCGCCCGCAGGGCGGGTTAGGCGCAGCCGTAACGCGCCGCAAGGCGGGCGCAGCGAGGGTGGCGGATTACGCTTGCGCCAATCCGCCCTGTGCGCCCGGATGCTGTGACCGGCCGTGACCGTCACGACGCCGAGCGAAGCGGGATCGGCTCGATTTCGGCGGTGCGGTCGACGGTTTGCAACGCCGCAGTCACCAACCGGTAGGCGGCGTCACCGGCCGTCTCCATATAGGATGGATCCTTATGCAGAAGGACGACGGAAAAGGATCCGTCGAGCAGAAGGATGACCTGGCGGGCAAGCCGTGTCGCGTCGAAGATCCGGGCCTGTTCGTATTGCTGCTGCAGCCAGCCCTCGAACCGCTTTTTGTGGTTGGCACCGACTTTCAGCGCCGGATGGCCGGGCAGATTGGCGAGCTCCGCGGAGGTCCGCAGAAATCCGCAGCCTTTCCACTTCGCATGGCAGGCCGATTGCGCCAGATTGAGAAAAATGCCGCGCGTCTTCGCCGCAATGTCGCCGCGCGTTTCATCGAACCAGCGCTGCATCAAGGCGCGGCTGGGCTGATCCTTGGCTTCGAGATAAGCGACGATCAGATCGTCCTTGCTCGAAAAGTGATAATACAGCGTCCGCTTTGTTACCCCTGCCTTCGCGGCAATGGCATCGACCGTTACGGCGCCGATGCCTTCCGCATAGAACAACTTCAATGCCGCCGATATCAGGCGGTCACGCGTGGTGATTTTCTCTTGGATCATGACATCAGACCTTACCTGATAAGTGTAGAACGAGAAAAAGAAGCGTCAAGCGTATCCGCTGCAGAGAAGCCCAAGCTTGACGGCAATTTGGCGACGCCCGCATCGGCCAGCCCAACCCCGCCTATGCGATTGATCGACGCACCCATGAAGCCCCGTCGCGATCGTGTTGCTGCGGTATATCGATGCCGCGGCATTGTAGCAGAAGCAACCGGCATGCGGTGCGATATATCGATTGCGGCGCGAACTGCTCGGCAAAGGCGAGGACCATGCCAAGGTCCAAAAATTGCCGTTATTGTTGATCGAAGTTGATACGATAAGTCAAACATCAAAATCATGACGCTTGTCTCCGACGAGCTCCAAGTCTTGAGGTCGAGTACGACCGCAGACCGCAGATCACTCTTTCAACCGCAAGACGCTGCAAAACAGCGATACGATTCCGTGGAGCGGGATGCCTCCGCAAGAAGGTATACCGTATAGTAAGTTTACAACTACGAAGAGTGTAGCGGATAGTCAATGCGTTATTTTGCGAGTGCCGCGCTGCCGTTTCAAGAAATTACCGCCCTTTTTTTTAAAATGCTTCTCGATGCGTGGCAGGTCGGAACGGAGGCTGTGATGCGTGAAGGGCAATTCTGGATCAATGACGAACAAGAGGCGATGATTGAACCTCACCGTTCGACAAACCAGGCAAGACCAGAATTGACGATCCGCGGTTCGGCGGCATCCAGCACACGCTGCACCACCTGCCGGAGGTTATGAGTATCTCGGTCCCGGTACGCCGGTGAATGTCCAAATCGCCACTCTGTTCGTCGTTGGATCGATCGAGTCGGCATCCTCGCGCTTAATGGAAGGTTTTTCTGCATCATGACTTCTGCCCATACGACTTTCTCCAAGGAGACGTTCGAAGCATTCCGGTCAAACAATCGCGCCGGTCCGGTTCAGCTTCTCAATCTGATCAAACTTCGTGACAAGGCAGTCTATGCGGACGGCCAGCAACGCAGTGGCCGCGAGGCCTACGCGTCCTATGGCACGATCAGCGCTCCGGTATTAGCCGCCGCGGGCGGACGCATCGTCTGGCGGGGCAACTGGGAACTCTGCATGATCGGACCGTCTTCCGAACAATGGGATGTCTGCTTTATCGCGGAATATCCGTCGGCCGCCGCGTTCGCCGACATGCTCAAGAATCCGGTCTATCGCGAAGCGATGGTTCATAGGCTGGCAGCCGTCGAAGACTCCAGACTGATCCGCTTCGCGTCCGCGCCCGCGGGTTCGATGTTTCACGGAAGTTAGCTCGCCCTCGCCCCTGATCTCGCGCCGCACAGGAGATGTCAGTTATGAGACGACCATAGGGCTTTAGTCAAAGCGATCGCTGCCGGTTACCAATCGCTGGCAGCGTGTGTCCGCTGTAATGATAACCAGGTGTAACTGCGGTGAGGTAAGCCATGATCAATCGGCTCACGTTGCGCGAGATGGAAGTGTTGAGGTGGACTGCGTTCGGAAAGACGTCAAAGGAAACATCGGAGATCCTCAACATATCGATCAATACCGTCAACTTCCATATCAAGAACATGATGTCGAAGCTCGGTACGGTGAATCGGGCGTCGACTGTCGCCTCGGCGATCAAGACCGGCCTTCTGGAAATGCAGTGAAGCGCGCGCTTGCGTCCGAGGCGGGTGGCGCTGCCGCAACGGCGGCAACGCAGCCGGCATGCCGGCCCGGCTGAATGTCACGGATGCGCTGCCGCGACCTCGTCCCGCCTGGCGCGGCTCAGTTGCAGAAGTTCGCGCTGCTGGCGAAGGTAAGCACAAAAACCGGATCGAGGTAGCTTAGAAACGCCAGTGCGGTCGCGATCAGCACCACGGCGAGGCTCGCACCGGCAATGATCCCGTCCATGTGCGCCAGACGATTCATGTCGGCACGGCCTCCAGACTGCGCTCGCGAACCACCGCCTTGTCGTTGACCGGCAGGTGCAGCAGCCCGGCGATGACGCCGAGCAGGATCGACAGCCACCAGATCTGCGAATACGACTTGGTCGCGTCGAACACGGCGCCGGCAAGCCAGATTCCGAGGAACGCGCCGATCTGGTGGCCGAGGAAAACGAAACCGAACAGCGTCGTGACATATCGCGCCCCGAAAATCTGCCCGACCAGCCCGCTGGTCAACGGCACGGTTCCCAACCACAAGAAGCCCATGGTGGCTGCAAACAGGTAGGCGGTCAGCGGGCTCAGCGGCACCAGCAGGAACAGAACCATCGCAGCCGCTCTTGCGAAATAGATGAACGACAAAAGATATTTTCGCCGAAACACCGATCCGCCGAGGTAACCGAAGACAAACGTACCCGCCACATTGGCCAGCGAGATCAGTGCGATTGCGGCGCCGCTCACATGCAGATCCATGCCCTGGTCGATCAGGTAGCTCGGCAGGTGGCCTGCGATGAAAGCGAGCTGGAAGCCGCAGGCCAAAAAACCGAGGTTGAGTAGCCAGAACGAGCTGTTCCTGAATGCATCCGCTATCGATCGTCCCATCGATTTTTCACTGGCTTCGACCGGCGCCAGTGCGGCCCGGGTCCGCATGAACCAGGCCAGCGGGCACAAAGCGAGAAATATCACGCACAGGATGACGAAGGTCCGGCTCCAGGCAAACTCATCGAGCAGGAACTGGATCAGCGGTACCACGAGAAACTGCACCAGGCCGCCGAGCGCCCCGACCGCGCCGATCGCCCACGGGCGGTGATCCGGCGGGACGATCTTGCCGACGGCGCCGTAAATGACGGCAAATGCCGTACCGGAAAGTCCGACGCCGACCAGCAGCCCGCTGCTCAACGTAAATTCGGATACCGCATGGGAATTGGCCATCGCAACGAGGCCGAGCGCATAGACGACGACTCCGACAAGGATCACCCGCGCCGAATCGAAGCGGTCGGCGAATATGCCGGCGAGCGGTTGGGTGATGCCCCACACCAGGTTCTGGACGGCGAATGCAAATCCCAATGATTCGCGCGACCAACCGAGATCGATCGCCATGGGAAGCATAAACAACCCCTGGGATTGTCGTATCCCCAGGGAAAGGCCCATGATCATGCCGCCGGAAAGAACAAGAAGACCCCACCGACTTAAGACGCCACCGTTCCGGATCATCGGTTTGATCTCCCTATAACTGTCCCGACGACAATCTGACGCTTCATTCGCAGCCGTAATCTACTGGAAGTTGAAGGCGATGTCATCCTTGATACCCAGCTCGTCGAACAGCCGCCGCAGCGTAGTGTAGTCGCGCTTCAGGACCATTCCGCGCGTGGAGCTTTCTTGCCGTCGCAAAATATCGTCGCGGCGCGGGATGTCGAGATGTTCGAGGATCGACGCCCAGTAGCCGAGGTCCGGGGTCGTAAAATCATGCAGCGCCTGCGCGACGTAATGACGAAAGCTTTTCTGCTGGTCGGCGGACATCCTGCGATACACCGATCCCACGATCTCGCTGAAACCGATGCCGTGCGCGGCCTCGTCCTTGCGGTGCATGTCGGTGTTGATCCGATGCAGCGGCTGAATCGTCATGTCGAATGCAACCGCGTCGAGATAGGCGTTGATCGACATCTCCGCCACCGACGCATAGGCGAGCTGCGCAACCCGCGCATTGTCGGCGGAGCTCGACGAGCGGACCAGCTCCTTCAGTCGCACGCCGAGCTCAGGTTCGGGAAAGACGTAGTCCAGCAGTCCGTGACGAAGCCGGGCCACGTGGCAGATATCCAGACACATCAGAATATGGAACTGCTCGTCGACCTGGATCTGCGCGACGACCTGCTTGATCCGCGCGCCTCCGACACCCGGAAGTTCGCCGCGGAACAGGATCCCGCAGGCCGGCTGGACGATGGCTTCCTCCAGATAAATGGCCTTTTCGTTGTATGCGATCCAGGCGGTCGCCAGCAGACGCGACTTGATCTCCGGGCTAAGGCCGACGAAATCCTCGTCCTCCCAGAACGGCACCAGGGCAGCCGGGAAATCCGGTATCGAGGCATCGTAATGCTGGCCGAGGTCGAGACGCTCCTTGCGAACAGCAACCCGCTGGTCCCAGCTCTTGCCAAGCGTGGTGAGTACGTTTCGGGTCAGTTCCACATCGGTGGTGATGTTGCTGTACATGGCGAACTCCTCTATCGATTCAGTGCCGGTTGTGCCCCGTCCTGCGACGTCGGGCGCTTCTCCACGGTTCGATTGCCGAGAATGAAATCCGCCACAAGCCTGTGAAGCGCATTCGACGTGTAGATCCCGAAATGACCGGCGTCGTTCAACTGCTCATACCGGCTGCCAGCCACCGCGGCCGCGAAGGCTTTGGCCGTATCGGCGTGAATGAGGTCGTCGTCGTTGCAATGAATGACCAGGGTCGCAGCCTTCAGGGAAGACAAACGCTCGAGCGATGCCTGTTCGAGACACGCCGCCTGCATCCGCGCGTAGAGATAGGTGCTCTCCGCGCTCAGGAACGGAAGGTTGTTGAGCTGGTGCAGTTCCGCATGCACTCCGTCCGGCTGCGAGTCCTGCGATTCTTGAAGGAGTTGCTGGATCAGCGCGGCCTGGCGAAGTCCTGACGCGGCGACGCTGCGCCAGATCGGCAGCATCGTGCGCTGATAATCGGTTTGTTCCTGCGCCGTCGGCAGCTCGATCGATGGACTGACCACGCAGAGCTTCGAGGTCGAAAGCAGACCGTGGGTCAATCCGTAAGTTGCGACATTCACGCCGGAGCAATAGCTCACGACCGCATCGGCCTTGCATCCCATGCCGGCCAGAACATCCGCGGCATCCTCGGCATGACGCGCAATGGTCAGGTCATCGTTCAATTCCACATTCGACGCGTCGGGCAGACCGCGGGTTTCCCAGGCCACGACGTGATGGGTCGGCGCCAGATGCCGGGCCAGCGCGGCGAGAAACAGAACGGACATGCCGAGCGCATTCACCAGCAGAACAGTAGGCTGCGCGCGATCACCCGCCTCGAATACCGTAAGAGGCCGGCCGTCCCGCGCCTTCACGGTCGAACGTTCAAAGATCGCTCCGTCGCGGACGAGCTGCGCATTCCGGTGGGAGGGCGGCAGATACGAAAAGCATGCCGCTTTCGGCGCGCCTTGGGTGTGTTCGATCATCACGCTTCTCCGGCATCGCCAGAACTGGAGCCAGAGCTGCCAGGGATATCGACGACCAGACAAACGGGCCGCAACCCGTCACCTTCGACGATGAATGCATGCAGCCCGCTCTCGCCATGGGCGGTCAGCGCCTCGACCAGCCGGATCGGGCAGGTAGCGGCAAGGTACTCGTTCCCGCAAAGGCCGGGAGAGAGTATGTGGCGGGTCGGCGGCGAAGAGGTCGCCGTTCGCGACACGGCGCGGATAGCGGAGTCGATCAGCGCGTCATGGTCGGGATGGGCGGATTCGCCGTACGACCAGCCGACGACCGTCGCCAGATGATCCGCGCCATCGGTGCGGTTGGCCAACAGCAACAGGCCGATGCCAGCCAGTATCGTGCCGGTATGGCTCAGCGAAGGCGCGTTTCTCAGGCGGGCGACCTCGCCGCCGGTGGGGATGTCGAAGCCGCCCGCCAGCATGCAGTGCGCTCGGCCGGCGCGCAGGATCCGGCAGGCCATGATGATCGCGTCCAAACCAGCCTGGTATCCGAGCAGGGTAAGGTTCGGGCCGCGCAACCCTGCCATCGACGCCACCGCTCCGGTCGTCGAATTGGGCAGCCCGGTCGCATACCAGGAAGCCGACACGTCGGCGATCCCGGTGGCGTGCGCGGTCTGGAGGCAGCGTTCGGCGACGTCGTTGGCGCCGCACAAGGTACCGAGACTCAAACCGATGATGTCGTCGGCGGGGCGCTCGATGCCGGCGAGGCAGCGCCGCGTCGCCTCCACCACCAGCCGCGCCTGCGTCGACAGCACGCCGACCTTCGGCGAGCGCCGTTCGGCGCACAGGATCCATTCGCCGACCGCGCCGTCGGATTCAGACCTGAGCGCGACCGAGCGCTGGATGGCGAATCCCGGATGGGTCATTGCACCCTCGATGCGAAAGCTTCGTCACCGACAATGATGACGCAGTTGTTGCCGCCAAAGCCGAATGCGTTGATCATCAGACAACGCTGCTCGATCGGTCTGGTTCGCGATGTGATGTCGATTACGCCCAACAGCGGATCGGCTTCATCCACACCGGCGGTTCCGGGCATCATGCCGTGCTGCAGACTCAGGATCGCGGCCAGCAACGCCGATGCTCCGGCGCCGGCCTGCGAGTGCCCGATCGCTCCCTTGAGCGACATCAGGGGCGGCAAACGCGATGCGCCGAAGACGAGCCGGAGCGCCTCGACCTCGATGCTGTCGTTGGTCGGGGTCCCGGTGCCGTGGGCGATGATTCCCCCGATCTGCTCGGGCGAGACCCCGCTCATGGTCAGGGCGTCCTGCATCGCGCGCGAAATTCCCGACACGTTCGGCGCCGTGGGATGCCCGGCGTCGCAACTGATGCCATAGCCGAGAACGACGGCGCGTATCGGCGCCGCGCGCTGATGCGCCTGCGCCAGAGGCTCCAGACAAAAACAGGCGCCCCCCTCGGAGAGCACGACGCCCTTGCGGTCCGCGGAAAACGGCCGGCAGGCTTCCCGTGTCGCGACCCTCAGGGAATTGAAGCCGCATATGGTGTATTCGAGCAGGACGTCCAGGCCGCCGGCAATCATGGCATTGGCCTCGCCGGCGTCGAGTATCTCCGCGGCCATGGCCGGCGCGACCAAACCGGAGGAGCACGCCGTGGACAGCGCGGCGGTGGGCCCGGACCACTGATTCCCGTTCCCCGGAATAAGCCCCGAATCGACCCTTGCATTCGACCTGTTGGAAAGCCGCGGTTGCATGGCGTTCTCGACGGATTCGGCGCCGGCGGTCGTCGATGCAACGATACAACCGATGCGGAACTCGGGGTCGGCCGGTAACGCCGCACTCGCCCGGGCGCCGTCAACCAGGAACGCGGCCATCGCCGAAGCCCGGGCTTCCTCGGCCTCCGTTATCTGCCGCCAAGTATCCTCCGGAATGGAAATGACATTGTTGACTGGATAGATATCCAGTTGCCGCCGCGGCCAGGCGCTGCGGCGATCCACGCCGTCCACGAGGCTGGTCCAGAACGCATCGGCCGTCGTTCCATTGGGCGACACGACGCCGAAACCTGTGACTGCGATCGGCGTCATTGCGATTTCTCACGGACGAGTTGCTGGACGGCCTCGACCAGGCCCTTGGCGGTGAGGTTCTTCATGATCGTGGGCTGGAACAGAATGTCGTAACGGCGTTCGATGCGCGTGATCAGATCGATCAGCTCAATCGACGTTATTCCGGATTTCACAAGCGGTTGCTCGGCATCGATCACGACGGCGTCCATGTGCGGCATGCCCGCGATCATCTCGTGGATTTCGCTGCCGACGGCGCTGTGATGATTTTCTTGAATTGACGCTTCCATGTCTTCACGCTCCACGATCCGCCTCGAGCGTCGGCAAACGCCAGGCACAGTAAATTGCCGTCACGGCGGCGGCGGCGATGACGGATGCCACCGCAGTCATCGCCGCGATGGACATAGCGGGAGTTGGCTGCACCGACGATATTGCCAGATACAGACTTCCCAGCACTGCCGTGCCGCTGACGATGGCGAATTGGGAGGAACTCGTAACCAGCCCGCTGAGCGAGGGCACCAGTGCCGGTGAAATCGCCGACGTCATCCGGTGAACGCTGGTGCCGAAGCTGAGGCCGTGTCCGCTGCCTGCGAAGAACAGCAGAAGCGGTATCAGGACGGGATCCCAGTGGCGCGTCGACGTGATGACCGCGAGCAGGACGCTCGCCGTCGCCAGCACCGCCAGCGCCGTAGCCGGGGCGCGGCGCAGCAGCGGAGTCGGCAATCGCGACCAGGTCAGGTTCGAGATGCCGAAACCGAGTGCATAGGCAGTGAACACCAACCCGGAAGTAAAGGCGGTCAGGCCCAATCCGGACTGAAGATACAGCGCAACGGTAAAGAGCCACCCGCCATAGCCGAAAAATCCGATCAGGACGACCAGAAGGCCAGGCCGGATTCCTTTGGTCAGCAACGCGGCGGGATCGACAAGCGGACTGCCTCCCTGTTCCGCGCGTCTTACTTCATATCGCCAGAAGCCGTAGAGCCCTGCCACCCCGCAACACAGCAGAAGCAGCGACCAGACGGGCCAGTCCAGTTCGCGCCCGAATGTCAGCGGCAAGAGGATCGAGAGCGCGACAGCAGCAATAATGACCACGCCGGCGACGTCGAACTTCCGCGATCGGACCTGGCCAAATTCCGGAACCAGTATCGGCGACAGCGCCAGCAGCGCAATGCCGATGGGAACATTTATGAGAAATGCCGGGCGCCAGCCGAAGCCCCCAACATCCATGCTCACGACGACGCCGCCGAAAAACTGTCCGACTGCGGCGCCCAGCCCCAGGATCATGGAGTAAAGGCCGATTGCACGGGATTTTTCGCGGCCCTTGTAGCAGAGCTGGATCAGCGAAAGCACCTGCGGGACCAGCAGCGCCGCTCCGATGCCTTGCATGATGCGGCCCGCGACCAGGACTTCGACGGACCGAGCTGCTCCACATACCAATGAGGAGGTGGAGAAAATCGTCACCCCGATAATGAAGAGGCGGCGGTAGCCGAAATGATCGCCCAACCGCGCCCCGGTAATCAGAAGCGTGGCGTAGGCGAGACCATATCCGGCGACGGTCAGTTGCAGCAATGCCCCCGATATTCCGAGGTCGGCCTTTAACGTCGGCGCCGCGACATTGACAATCGCGGTATCCATTGCCGCGATGGCCTGTCCGATAAGAAGCACGGGCAACATCCATCCAGATGCCCTGACGGAACTGGGGATGGCCGGGGCGGCAAGAGGAGCGGCAAGAAAAGAGGCAGGCCGATCGTCTTTGGAAATATCCGACATATCGGTTCCTGCTGGCTCAAGCACGTTTGCCCCGCAGCAACATTGCGCTCGCCACGGTGCGCAGCAACTATGAAAACAGGTAGGGCAGCGATCATTCCGGATGCGGAAGGAACTCAACCGGCGCGTGTCGCGTACATACAGCTACGAGAATTGGTAGTTGCTGTCGTCAACCAAGTAAGGCTCGATAGCCGTCCTGAACAGTACGATCAAAATTGCCGGGTTGCCGGGGAACGCCGGCGACGGCAATGCGCGGGTGTCTAAACCGCTCAAGGTGCACCCAGGAAACGAATAACCAGAAATCGACTAAACCAGAAAAAGGCGAATCACATGAGCAATCCGGTGCGGTCCCCACGCGGCCTCGTCATGGCTATTGGCGTTTTCTCGGCGCTGATGGCGCAATCCGCAAGTGCCGAGGAACGGGTCGTCAAGATCGGCGGATTCGGCGCCAAATCCGGGGTTTTGCGTCCGTTCGGCGACAACAGTGACGCCGCGATGCAGGCGGCCGCGGCGCTTATCAACCGTGCCGGCGGCGTAAAGCTCGCCGATGGGGTGAAAGCGAAGATCGTCGTCGAATACCGCGACGACAAGTGCGACCCCGCCCAGGGCGTGGCAATTCTGAAATCATACGCCGACTCCGACTGGCTCGCGACCATCGGCACCACTTGCTCGTCGGTGCTCGAACCGGTGTTCAAGAGCCTGCAGCGCCGGGTCGGGGACAGCAGCGACCAGGGCGCCAAGATTCCGATCTTCGCCGATGTCGCGATGAAGACGGGTCTTGCCGACATTTCACAATGGTCGTTCCGCAACATCCCCGACGAAGTGCAGATGTATGACGCATTGTGGCAGTGGATGAAGACCAACAATCCGGATCTCAAGACCGTCTATGGCGGCGTAGAAGAAAACTTCGTGCACTCGAAGCAGACCTGGTACAACATCATCAAGGAGCGCGCGAAACTCGCCGGCTACGACGTCAAAGGCGAGGCGAAATGGCTTGTCGACGATACAAACTTCGCCGCGAAAGTCGAAGAGATCAAGGCATCGAACGCCGACATCGTCGTGATTTCGGCGCATCCGTACACGGCCTGCGGCGTGCTGCGGGAAATGGAGCGCGCCGGTGTGAAGCCGCGCGCGATTGTCGGGCTGACCAGCGTTACGACGCCGGAAACGCTTGAGAAATGCGGCGCGCAGGCAAGCGGCATGATCGTGCCGACCAGCTTTGCGCCGATCAACGACAAGGCGATCGCCGCGGCCAATGCGACCGCCAAGTTCCACGGCTATGCCGACCTTCACAGCATGGCTGCCTGGGAGAATATCTTCGCGCTGAAGCAGGTGATCGAGTCGCAAGGCGTTCTTGCAAAGCCGGACACGGTGCAGCAGGACCGTGAGAAAATCCGCGCCGGGCTCGAGAACCTCGGAAGCATGGATGGCCTGCTCGGCTCGATCGACCGCACCCCGCAGCGCGAGTCCAAGAAGAAGTTCGTTCTGGTCGAAGCCAAGAACGGCGCCTGGAGCGTTATCGACAACCGGCAGTCCGGCCAGTAGCTCGCGTCGAGGCCAGGGTTGACCAATGACGAAGGTTGCAACCACGGTCCAAAAGGCGGGTGCGGACTCCCTGGTCGTCACGGAACCGACGAGGTATCTAAGTCATCGCCCGCCATTCTTGTTCGTCGACCATGCCGAGGTAAATCCGGATATGTCCGAGGCCAGAGGCGTTCGACGCTTCCTGGCCGAGGACTGGTTCTTCAAAGGCCACTTCCCGGGCGATCCCATCGTCCCGGGGGTGATCCTTCTAGAGGTCGCCGCGCAGACCGCAAACCTGCTGCTGAGTTGCCGCGCCGATCGCCTGGTCCATGGATATCTCGTCAATGCCGACACCGTGAGCTTCAAGACCCCGGTGCGGTCCGGTGATACGGTAACCGCCAGTGTTCGCTTCAGCCGTGCCGAGGATGCCGGGACAGAGATCAAACCGGGAAGCTTCTTCACGTTCAAAACGTCGGTATTACGGGAAAACCAACCCTGCATGCGTGCGCTGTTAAGCGTGTTTTGGGCAAAATAGCCCGGAAATAAAGGAGATGACGATGACGACATGGACGCGCGATCAGATCGTGAATTTCATCAGGAACGACCTGTTGCTGCAACGCCTCGACCTTGCGTCGTCCGGGGTTACGGCCGAGGAACTGACGGAACAGACCACCCTGATGGAACCTCCGCTGTCGCTGGATTCGGTCGACGCCATCGATCTCGTCGTGGGCGTTGAACGCAAGTTCGAATTGCCGACCCAGGATCTGACCTCCGATTTCGTCAAGAGCACGTGCGGAAGCATCGGCAGCCTGGCCAATTATGTCTGCAACCGCTTGTCGTTGCCACATCCCGCGACCTAGCGGGCCGGCGCTCGATGGAGAAGCGGCGGACGCCAGGTGTGCTCGTTGTAGATTCGAACGACGTGCTGACCCAGGCAATCTACACCGAATTGATCGCCGCGGGCGCCGAGGTATATCAGCACTGCCGTAACCAGCAGGCTCCGGCGCCGTCATGTCACGCAGAGCATCTGATCTACGGAACGCGCGGCGATGAGATGATCGCTACGTGGGATATGTCACGGCGGCCGATCAACCGGGTCGTCTTTGGATTGCTTCCCGTCGAACAGGATTTGCAATTGCCGGGATCGCCGGAGGAAATCGACCGTCTTGCCGGCGGGATCGAAACGCGGCTGCTGGCGTTTCTGTCGGAGCTTCAGGCGGCAGGCCGTCTGCTGGCGCGGCACGATGGTGGACAAATCTGGGTCATCACCCAGGAGCAGAGCATGCGATTTTGTATTCCGCTCAACACCTGCCCGATCGAGACCCGGGCGAAGCAGGCGGCGGTCAAGAGCTTTGCCAAGGAGGTGCTGCATTTCGGCGTCACCGTCAACTGCGCGAGCGTCCAGCTTCTCGCCGAGCAAGCTTCCAAGGAACAGTGGCGGGCGGCGCGGGAACGGCTGAAAGTCTATGCCGTCCGGTTCAAGCCGCCAAAGGCGCCCGCGGTGGCAAAGACATTGACCGAGTTCCTGCTGCATCCGGATCTTCCGATGTCGGGGCTGGTCGTTCCCATCGGCTTCGGCATGGCGGAGCAGAACATTTGAGCGGTCGGTCCCAACAAACCGTGCTGGTCACCGGAGCTTCCCGGGGCATCGGCGCTGCGGTCATCCTCAGGCTGGCCGCCGATGGATGCCGGCTGGCGCTCTCCTATCGCACCGACGCGGATGCCGCGCAACGGATCGCCGCTTCCGCGCGCGATGCGGGCGCAGAGGTCGCGCTGTTTCAGGCGGACATCGCCGATCCAAGCCAGGCCTTGACTCTGCCGGAGCAGGCTTGCGCGCATTTCGGCAGCCTCGATGCCGTCGTGGCGAACGCCGGCGTCACGGTCGATGGGCCGTTCGTCGCGCTCACGCCGGCGCAGGTCGCCACGGTGCTTCGAACAAATCTGTCCGGCACCATAAGGATGGTATGTGCGGCACTTCCATATCTGCGACGATCTCGGGCCGCGGCAATCGTGCTGGTATCCTCCCTCGGCGGAATAGCGGGAAAGGACGGCCAGGTTCCCTACACCGCCAGCAAGGGCGGCGTCATAGGCCTCTGTCAGTGGCTGGGAGACCGGCTCGGCCCCGAAGGTATCAGGGTCAATGCCGTGGCACCGGGCTTCATCGCGACAGACATGACCACCCAGCTCGATCCGGAGCAAATGGCGCCGATCATTCAAGCATCCGCGCTGAGAAGGGTCGGCAGCGCCGAGGAGGTCGCGCATGCCGTCAGCTTCCTGCTCAGGCCGGGCTATATCCAATCAACGACGCTTCGTATCGACGGCGGCTTTGCCAGATGAACATCGAGCGCACGCCGGACAACGCGGCGATTTACAGCCATCCGGTTGCCTACGCCGATACCGACGCCGGAGGTATTGTATATCACGGCCGATATCTCGAAATCGTCGAACGCGCCCGAAATCATATATTTTATGCCGCGGGCTTCAACTATTCGGAGCTCGCCCGGCGCTGGGGCGTCATGTTCGTCATCAGAAAAGTCGAAATGATCTGCGAAGCGCCTGCCAAGCTCGATGATACGCTGACGGTTGCGACCTCGCTTACCCGCTGCGATCCGTCCCGGACCTGCTGGTTGACGAAGATCAGCTGCGAGGGAGCTTCCATTGCGTCGGCCAAGCTCGAGATCGTTGCGGTCGACATTCACGATCGCGGCATCCGCCGGCATCCCGACGCATTGCTGGATGCGCTCAGACCATACCTCCAGCGCTGACAAGCGGCGGCCGATCGCAAGGGCGGTGCTGGCCGCCGTCGATTCGCGCCAGGAAAGACGGTGCAAGTCCGTGCGCAGCAACGATTTGACCGCAGGCGCGCGGCGACAGAGCGCGCGGTTCCGCTACGTGGAAAGCTGCGGACCAGGCTGGCGTGCGGTTCCCAGTGAATATGTCGGCGCATGTTCCCGAGGTCACCTACCAATTCCATTAGTTGAGAGCATGTAGTCGTTCTGGTAGCTAGAAGTTGCAAGTCGAAAACCGCAAATGCGCCACAGCGAAAGACCGATGGCGTATGCCCACGCTGATACTTCTCCGAAATATCAGCGGCGGCCGTCTATTGTTGAAACCATGGTACGAACTCTAGGGAAGGAACGGCTGTGAAAACGCAGATCGTAGGAATTGGAGTCGGACCAGCAAATCTGAGTTTTGCTTCGCTGCTTCACCCGACCGGCCGCAGTAATTACTTCTTCGAGAAAAAGAAGGAGTTCAGCTGGCACCCCGGGCTGCAGATACCCAATGCGAGCCTGCAGGTGTCCTTTCTCAAGGATCTGGTGACGCTGGCGGATCCGACGAATCCGTTCTCGTTCCTGGCTTATCTCCACGAGCACGGCCGCACCTATCAATTCCTGAATGCCCGCTTCGACGCCGTTACGCGCGAAGAATTCACGCTGTATTTCAAGTGGGCCGCGCGCAGGAACGCCAATGTTCACTTCGACGAAGAGGTCGTCGGCATCGACTTCAAGGACGACTTCATCGTGCGGACCAACCGGCGCGAGCTCCGTTCCGAAAACCTCTCGATCGGCGTAGGCAAGGTTCCCTCCGTGCCCGAGTTCGCCGCGCAGAAGCTCGGGCCGACCATGTTTCACAGCGCCGACTACATGCGCCACATCGGCCGGTTCGGCGGCAAGCGCGTTGCCGTGGTGGGGTCCGGGCAGTCCGGCGCGGAGATATTTCAGAACCTGATCTCGCAGGAAGGCGATGCGACGCCATCGCATGTCGCCTGGATCTCGCGGCGCGCCTGCTTCTGGCCGTTGGACGATTCGCCGTTCACGAACGACCTGTTCATGCCCTGCCATCAGCGGTACTTCTCGTCGCTCAGCGAAACCACGCGGCGCCGCTTTCTGAATGACAACGTATTGGCCAGCGACGGAATTTCCGAGCTGACCTTGCGGGATATCTACCGGCGGCTGTACCTGCAGCGCTTCGTCACGGGCAAGGACAGCAGCATCGATATGTTGCCGGCCCGGACCGTAACCCATCTGATCGGAGAAGGATCGAGCTGGGTGCTGCGGCTGTCGCATGACGACGTCAATGTTCATGAAACCATGAAGTTCGACGTCGTCATCTGGGCCACCGGCTACCGAAATGCCCCGGTGCACTTCCTCGACTCCTTTGCAAATCGCCTGCACCGCGTAGGGGACGAAATTGCCATCGACGATAGTTTCGCCGCGCAATGGGACGGTCCGCGGAACCGCTCGATCTTCATCCAGAACGCCAGCCGTTCGCAGAAGGGGCTGGCCGACCCGAATCTCAGTCTGCTCGCATGGCGTAGCGAGAAGATGCTGGAGCGCCTGACCGGCCTTCCGAGCCGGGTCGAGCCGTTACCATCGGTGATGTCGTGGGCGCCCGTATCGCCGCTGCCGCATCAAAGTGGGATGGGCCGCGTAGGGATGCCATGATGGGTTCGTCGTTTCTGATCATTGGCGGCGGCATCATCGGTCATGTGATCGCCTGGCAAATCTGCCGCGCCTATCCGGATGCGGCGGTGACGTTGCTGGAACGCGATATGGTCGGCGCCGGCGCCACCTGCAGGTCGGCCGGGTTGCACTTCCCGCTCGGGCGGACGGCGGCGGTGCGTTCGATGAGCCAGTCCAGCGAGGCATTCTACAAAAGCTTTTGCGAGGCCCGGCCCGACGCCCCTATTGTTCCGCTGGGGCTGCGCGTTCACGCCAGGCAATCCGGAACGGAGAGCTTCGAAAGCTTTTTCACCGAGGGTGCCGATCTGGCGCCTGATCCGGACCAGCGCAACATATCCGACGCGCTCGGCTCGCAGCACCGGATATGGCGGGCCCACGGCGCGCATCGTGCCGACGTCGCCGCGCTGACCCTCTACATCAGCGGGCTCCTCGACGGCCGGCTGTGCTCGTACTCCGGAATCAAGGTCGTTCGCATTGTCGAAGACGATTCGGCGGTGCGGGTGTTGACCAATGACGGCCTCACATTCGAGGCGGACGCGGTCATTCTTGCGCCCGGACCCTGGGCACTGGCGCCGGAGTTCCAGCCGTTCACCGAAAGCCTCGGCATTCGCATCAAGCGGGTGGTCGCCTTCCATGTCGACGGGCCCGCGACGGCAGAACTGCAACCGGATGGGGTGGTCGATCTGTTCATCGACGAGGACGCATTCCTGATGCCGCGCCCACGGGGCGGCCGGCTGTTCAGCTTCACGCGTCAGCACTGGGATGTTTCACCGGAAGACGCCAATGGCGACATTGACGCCGAAGACCGCGCGGAGGCCGTCGGAGTTCTGAGCAGTGTCGCTCCTCGATTTTCCGGCTCGATAGGGGGCGGGCAGGCGTTTTGTGACGCTTATAGTCCGACCCGCGCGCCGATCGTGGCCGGCGTCGGTCAGTCCGGCCGTGTCATCTTCGCCGGGGCCGCCAACGGGTCCGGGTATCGGCTCGCTCCCGCAATCGCTCATGACGTTCTCAAGACCTTCGAAGCCGGACGGACAAGGGAAATCAACGGATGAAGATTTTCAGGCTCAACGAGCAAGAGCTGCATGCGGCATTCGGGATCCAGATGGCATCCGTGGATGCATTTCCGGACGCCGCGAACGGGCCGGGCGTCTCCTACGGCGTCATAGAGCCCGGCGGGATCAGCGCTTTTCACCGCCACGACGAGAGCGAACTGTTCGCGATCCTGGCCGGCTCCGGAGTGATAACGCCGGATCACGGCCCGGAGGTCCAGGTCGGCGCCGGCGATCTGGTCACGATCGGACCATTCGACAAGCATGTGCTGCGAAATGCCGGCACCGACCGGCTGGTCTTTGCGGACATCTATTGGCGCGATTCCGCCGCCGCGGTGGCCCGCTCGTCCGGCGCGGACGGCGTTTCACCCCGCAAGCCGTATTTCGTCTTTTCCACGCCGCCGACGCCGAACGGCGACCTGCATCTCGGTCATCTCTCCGGTCCTTACCTCGGCGCGGACGTGTTCGCCCGGTTCCAACGGATGCGTGGCGAGGACGCCTATCACATCACCGGCAGCGACGATTATCAGAGCTACGTCATCGCCAAGGGGCGGCAGCTCGGCAAAGAGCCGCAGGCCGTTGCGGACCATTTCGGCAAGGAAATCCTTGAGACGCTGCGGCTGCTCGACGTTCAGGTCGATCAGTACACGCTGACGTCGAGATCGGCGGGCTATGCCGAAGGGCTGCAGGAATTTTTCGATCGCGCCGCCGCGACCCGCAGCGTGGTCCGCCGCGCCGACAACGCCGCCTTCGATCCGCAGACCGACGCCTATCTGTACGAATGCGACGTCGGCGGCCGGTGCCCGACCTGCAACGCCGGGTGCGGAGGAAACATCTGCGAGGAGTGCGGCGAGCCGAATCTCGTGGTCGACATGAAGGACGCGGTGTCGCGCCTGTCCGGCAAGCCGCCGGTGACAAAACCCTTCGAGCGGTACGTGCTGGACCTTGCCGACTGCGCCGACCACATCCGGGACAAACTGCGCGAGGGCAAGGCTGCTCCGCGGCTCCTTGCGCTCGCCGACAGCGTGCTGCAGCGGGAGAATCTTCGTTTTCCGATTTCGCACCCGCAGCCATGGGGAGTGCCGCCCAAGGGGTCGGAGCTGCCGGGCCAGGTGATCTGGGTCTGGCCGGAGATGAGTTACGGATTCCTCTACGGCGTCGAAGCGCTCGGCAGGCAGATCGGCCGCGACTGGTCCGCCCTGTCGCCGCAGGACGACTGGCAGATCGTGCATTTCTTCGGATACGACAACAGCTTCTATCACACCATCATGTATCCCGCGCTGTACAGGCTGGCGTTCCCGGAGTGGAAGTCCAGCATCAGCTACCACATGAATGAATTCTATCTGCTGGACGGTTTGAAGTTCTCGACCAGCCGGCAGCATGCGGTATGGGGAAAGGAAGTCCTCAATCCGGACAGCGTCGATGCCGTGCGTTATCACCTTTGCCTGACCCGCGGCGAGGTCAAGCGCGCCGACTTCAACCGCGCCGCGCTTGCTTCCACCAACGATACTATTCTCGGCGAATGGGACCGCTGGCTGAGCGGGCTCGGCGACGCCATCAGCCGCCGCTACGGCGGCCTCGCGCCGGACGCCGGCGACTGGAGCATCGACCAGCGCGAATTTCTGCGTCAACTGGAAGCGCGCCGCGCGAGAATCGAGACCATGCTTTCGCCGGATGCATTCTCGCTCAACCAGGCGGCGCTCGAGGTCGACGGCATCGTGCGCGATACCGTTCGCTTCGCCGAAGCCCATCGCCAACTTTCGGCAGTCGCGTCTGCTTCGGATCGCAATCGCACGACAATCGCGCTCGAACTCGCGGCCGCCCTGCTGCTGGCCGACGCGACGACGGCGCTGATGCCCCGGTTCGCCGGGCGGCTGCGTAACGCGCTGGGCGTCGCCGATGAGCGGCGCTGGCCTGCTCACGTTTCACTCCTTCCGCCGGGTACGAAAGTGTCGCTTGAGCACTGCCGCTTCTTTTCCGGCCTCAAAAAAGAAGGGGACAGCGGGGCAACTGTTGAGAACGCAGCATGACTATGCAGGTATTCTTTTCATCGGCTCAGAACAGGCCGATGCGCTCCATCGTCAATGGGATCCATTCCAGTTCCTGGAGTCCGGATCATAAGCTGACGGTCTATCGCCCGGGGTCGCCCGGCGTGAGCCTGCCTCTTTCGGAATTGCAGGCGCGGGTGAACCGGGTCGCCTATTGGCTGAAGACGAAGGGCGTGAGGCCGCAGGACCGGATCGGAATCCTGTCGACCAACCGGCTCGAGTGGATCCTGCTGGATCTGGCGGCGCTCCATGTCGGTGCCGTTACGGCGGGGTTCGAGCCGGAGCCTTTCCAGGGCCGGGCCGATCTGGCGGAAACCTATAATCTTCGCTTTCTGTTCCATGACCGCGAATGCGCCGCGGCGGGCGGGGCCGGGGACAAGGCAGTGCCCATCGAAGCGGCGCACGACGCCAGCGTCTCGCCGGCCGTACCCGGCGCGACGAGCCCGATGCGGTACGGTCCGATCGACATATGCACCATCAAGTTCACCTCCGGAAGTACCGGAGAGTCGAAGGCGCTCGGCGCGACCGTCGGCAGCATCGACCAGTCGCTGAATTCGACCCAGCGAATGTTCGGCCACGGACCGGGCGACAAGCTTCTTGTGTTCCTGCCGTTGTCGCTGCTGCAGCAGCGCTATTGGATCTATTCCGCGCTGATGTTCGCGCACGACATCGTGGTCACCACCGCGAAGCTGGCGCTCGACGTGGTCAGGCGCGAGCGACCTACCGTCATTATGGGAGTTCCGGCGTTCTTCGAGTCGCTGAAAGCCTATATCGAGATGGAGGCCGAGGCGGACGGCGATCCATCCGATGTCCATACCGCGGCGCGTAAAATCCTCGGCAGCAAGGTCCGCTATTTCTGGACCGGCTCGGCGCCCGCCAGGCCTGACGTGCTCGCATTCTTTGACGATGCGTGCGCAATGCCGCTGTTCGAAGGCTATGGATTGAACGAGACCTGCATCGTCACCAAGAACCATCCGGGCGCGCATCGCCGCGGCAGCGTCGGAAAGCCGCTGGACGGCATGCACGTCAAGATCAACGCTGATAACGTCATCCAGGTCTACAGCGACCATCCCGTCAATACGCGTTATCTGTATGCGCCGGAAGGCGCCTCGGAACGCATCTTCGCGCCGGACGGTTCGGTCATAACCGGGGATCTCGGTTATTTCGACGAGGACGGCTACCTCTATGTGGTCGGGCGAGCCGACGACATGGTGGTTCTGGAGAACGGAAAGAACATTGCGGTACGTCCGCTCGAGGAGCGGCTCTCGCAAGTACCCGGCGTTCGTCAGGTCGTTGTCATAGGATCAGGACGCCCCGGCCTGGCCGCGATCGTCAGTCCGACCGACGGCGCCGATCTGGCGGCCATTCGCGAGGGCGTGCTGCGAGACGGCGCAACAAAAAACGGCGAGGACATCGCGATCGTCATCTTCATACCGGCCGGCTTCTCGCTCGAGAACGGCCTGCTGACCTCGCAGGGGAAAGTGCGGCGAAAAGCGATACTCGACCATTATGCAGATGAGATCAGCAGAGCATACGGAGAACGGTGATGAGTGAGACGGAAGAAGTCGTGCGTCGGCACATTGCGAGGGTGGCGCGAGCATCCGGAACCACGGCAGATGCGCTCAACATGGAGTCCCCGCTGCGTCAGGAATACGCGATCTCGTCCATGAAGATGGTCATGCTGATGACGGCCCTGTGCAATGAGATGGGCGTGAGCCTCACGCGATTCGATGAGCGCAACCTCGCGGGCATTCGGACCGGCCGCGATCTGGTCAGAATGTTCGATGAGGCGAAAGGGGAGCAGGCGGCATGACCTGGCAGTCGATGTTCTCCACGACGATGGAGAATGAGCGGGTTCGGCTTCGCCCGTTGCAGGCCTCCGATCGTGATGCGTTGTCGGCGATCGTGTTCGACCCGGATATCTGGCGCTACTTCGTGAGCCGGATAGACGACGAAGCGGGCCTTGACCGGTTCATCGAAACCGGACTGGCGGATATCGAGGCGCGCAAGCGTGCGGTATTCGTCGTGATCGACAAGCCCAGCAACAAGATAGCCGGCAGTATGTGTTATGGAAATCTAGCTGAAGCGGATGGCCGACTCGAGATCGGCTGGTCCTGGCTTGGCGCGGGATACCGCGGTACCGGCGTCAACCGTTTCGCGAAGCTCGCGCTGCTGACCTACGCGTTCGGACCGCTTGGGTGCGCCCGCGTGGAATTCAAGACGGATGTGCTCAATGAGCCCGCGCGTCGCGGGCTGCGCAACATCGGAGCCAAGGAAGAGGGGGTCTTCCGCAGCTACAACGTGATGCCCGGCGGCCGACGACGGGACGCGGTGTATTATTCGATTCTGGCGGCGGAGTGGCCGGACGTAAAGACGATGTTGAGCCGTCCGGAAAAGGCGATGGCGACATCATGACCAAGGCGGACATCGCGGTCATCGACCTCAATGGTGACCCGCATCAGCGTGGACTGTACCATGGCCTTCAGGCGGCGGATGCGATCCGGGCGTTTCTGGGCGATGGGTTGGCGCGACTGGATGCCTTTCTGGCCGAACCTCCGACGATGGAGCGGTTCGACGCCGAGCTGTCGGCCTATGGACGCAGCATCCGCGAGCAGACGCCTGATATTTACCGGGAGATCGAAGGCCTCGCCGACGGCGCGAGCATTTCGCTTCCGCAAGCCATACTGCTGCAGACGCGACGGGAATTGGCGGGCTTCAGCCGGTTTACCACGGCGGGGGACTGCACGACGTTCGCGCGTAGCTCCGGCAAGGCGGTGCTCGGACAGACGGTTGATCTTGCCGGCGACATGGACGACCAGCTCTCGGTGCTGCGGGTGCGGGACCGTTTCACCGGGCATCGCGCTCTGGTGCTGAGCTTCACCGGGTTGCTGGGGTACCTCGGCGTCAACGATCGCGGTCTCGCCATCGGGATCAATCTGGTGCTGGGGGGCAGTTGGCGGCCCGGGCTTCCGCCGTATCTGGCTATCCGGCATCTGCTCGATACCTGCTCGTCGGTGGAAGACGCACTCGTGCGCCTCGGGCAGCTCGACATAGCCAGTTCCCGGTGTCTGATGTTGTGCGACGCATCTGCAGCGGCATTTGTCGAGGTTCTCGACGGCCGGTTATCCGTCCGCCGCGGCAACCTGCTGTCGCACACCAATCATTTCCTGGATCCGGATTTTTCGGCCAGGGACGAAATGAACATCTTTGCGCGAAACGGGTCGGGCAAAAGGCTGGACACCTGCTCGGCGTGGTTGCGGGCAAATGCCGATCGCCTGGATCCCGAGGCGTATTTTGACTTGTTCACATCGGACCCGGTCGTGGTTCCCGATATCGGCAACCGAAGCGTCGAGAAGACGGTGGCGGCGGTCGTCCTCGATCCGGTCGAGCGGGTATTATACGTCCGCGCCGGAGACCCGCGCGCTGCGACGACCCAGCGCTTTGAGATGTTGGCCGCTTGAGGTTCCAATGAACTACACGGGTCCTGGCTTGGCCAATGAAGCATCGACGCCGCACAGATGCCTCGATGCAGACTATCTGGCGCTGCCGTTCTTTGACGATCGTCACCGCGAGGTCGCGGCGCGGCTGGAAAGCTGGCTGAGGGAAAAGGACGCGGCGATCGAAGCAGCGCTTGCGCAGTCGCCCAAGGAGGCCACACGTCGCGCGATCGGCTTGCTCGGCGAAGCCGGCTGGTTTTCCGCCGCCGTCAGTGAATCGATCGACTACCGCATCATCTGTATCGTGCGCGAGGGCCTCGCCTATCGTCACGATCTCCTGGATTTCGCGTTTTCCATTCAGGTCTTGTCCGCACTGCCTCTGGTGCTGTGGGGTACGGAAGACCAGCGTTCGCAGTTTCTGCCCGGCCTGCTTGCGGGCAGACGTATAGCTGCATTTGCGCTGACCGAGCGGGAGAGCGGCTCGGACGTCGCCTCGGTCGCGCTCGCGGCAACCCCGGCCGGCCAGGACTACCGACTGGCCGGCGAAAAAAACTGGATCGCAAACGCCGACATTGCCGACCATATCATGGTGCTGGCGCGGACCGGCGCCGGAACCGGGCCGATGGGCCTTTCGCTTTTTTTCGCGGACGCGTCGACGGCCGGGCTTACGGCCGAGGCGGTCGAACTGATCGCGCCGCGGCCATTCGGGCATTTGCACTTTGCCGATTGCGTGATCCCGGGCGGCCGGATTATCGGCGGAAACGGCGCCGGCCTCGCGGTTGCGCTGGATACGCTGGAACGCGTCCGCATGAGCGTCGGCGCGGCGGCAAATGGCTTCGCGCGCCGCGCCCTGCACGAAGCCCGCACGCATGTGACGCGGGTTCGGGCAACCGGCACGCGCCTTGCCGACATTCCCGTCGTACAGCAAAAACTGGCGCGCATGGCAGTTGCGCTCCACACCGCGCGCCTGGCGGTAGCGCAAGCGGCATGGGATATGGATCGCGACGGCGGGAGCCGATGCCTTACCTCCTCCCTGGCAAAATTGCACGCGACGGAAACCGCGCAGTCGGTGGTGGACGATTGTGTGCAGCTCCACGGCGCCGCCGGCGTCGTGAGCAACTCGGTTCCCGAACGCCTGTATCGACAGGTCCGGTCGTTGCGAATCTATGAAGGGACGTCGGAGATACAGGAAGCCATTCTCGGCGAGGCGGTGACCTACGGGTTCCTGGGCTAGGATATGTCGCGCACCGGCAACCTGCAGCTTTTGAAGGCGCACTCCGCCGAGGAGGATCGCGCCGCCGAGCGGCCGCTCCGGTTCGAGCGGATTGACGGCGACGAGGCGTTCTTGCGGGTCGCGGTCCTCGACACGTCGTGTCTGACGGATGGTGCGATCGCCGCCATGTCGTCGTCGCTCGACGAGCAAAAGAAGTCCGTTGCGGCATCCATCCGTTCGGCACCGCACCGCGGCGACTTTATCGCGGCGCATTTTCTGCTGCGGCGAGTCCTGGAAGACAGCCTCGGCATTCCGCGCAAGCTGTGGACCATCGATGCGACCGAAATGGGGAAACCCGTTGTGGCTTCGCCCGCGGCGATGTCCAAGCTCCGGATAAGCCTGTCGCACACGCGAGGACTTGTAGCCGCCGGCGTCGCACGAGGCTACGAGCTCGGCGTCGATGTGGAAAGAACGAGCACCGACGCCACGAGGTTGGCTATCAGCGACCGCTTCTTTGCCCCGGACGAGGCTTGCTATTTGCGCGGTCTCGATCCCGGCGCCGCACTGAACGAGTTCACGGCTCTCTGGACCTTGAAGGAAGCCTTCGCCAAGGCGATCGGAAAGGGATTTGGGCAACCGTTTCACAGTTTTTCGTTTACGCTGTCCGAGCCGCCCAGCATTACATTCTTCGACCCTGCGCTGGGCGATCCGGACGTCTGGCGGTTCTGGCGCGCACCGTATGGAAGGTTTCATTTGGCGCTGGCCTATGCTCCCAAGGATATGGCGGCGCCGCGCGCGCCAGTGGAGGTGCTGTGGTGGAAACAATCTTGAACAAATCGCAGTCGGGTTCTGATGTTGCGAAAGCATCGCCGGGACGTAAAGACGGGGCGGTCGACACGACCATGCGCGACGAGACCGCCGCGTTGCTGGGCCGGCTGGCGGTTCCGCAGGCAAGCTATCGTTCCGGAACGCTGCGGGTAAGAAGCCCGATCACCGGGGAAGTCGTTGCGGAAGTCGTGCAGTCCGACGCGGCCGATACCGCGGAGATGATTGAACGCGCGCACAAGGCGTATCTGGTCTGGCGAAACGTCGCGGCGCCCAAGCGCGGCGAACTCGTCCGCATTTTCGGCGAAGAATTGCGCCGGGCCAAGCCCATGCTGGGAAGACTGGTCTCGATCGAGGTCGGAAAGATCCTGTCCGAGGGCCTGGGTGAGGTCCAGGAGATGATCGACATCTGCGATTATGCCGTCGGCTTGTCGCGCCAGCTCTACGGACTCACCATTGCCAGCGAACGCCCGAATCATCGCCTGATGGAGCAATGGCATCCGGCCGGTGTCGTCGGCGTGATTTCGGCCTTCAATTTTCCCACCGCGGTGTGGAGCTGGAATGCGGCGTTGGCGCTGGTATGCGGCGATTCCGTGGTCTGGAAACCATCCGAAAAGACGCCGCTCACGGCGCTGGCGGTGCAGGCGATTTTCCAGCAGGCTGCAACGAGGTTCGGCGGCGTGCCGGAAGGCTTGTCGAGCCTGATCATCGGCGACTCCGGCATCGGCGAGAGCCTGGTCGACCATCCCGACGTCTCCGTGATCTCGGCGACGGGCTCGACGGCGATGGGACGCAAGGTCGCCGCGCGAGCCGCGCGGCGGTTCGCGCGTACCATCCTCGAATTGGGGGGAAACAACGCAGCCATCGTGTGCCCGTCCGCCGATCTCGATCTCGCCGTGCGGGCGATAGCGTTCGCGGCAATGGGCACCGCCGGCCAGCGATGCACGACGCTGCGGCGGCTGATTGTGCACAGTTCGGTGTACGACCGCCTCATTGCGGATCTCAAACGCGTTTTTTCATCGGTCGCGATAGGCAGCCCGCTCGACGGCAAGACATTGATCGGTCCGCTCATCGACGGCCGCGCCTTCGACGCCATGCAAAAGGCGCTTGCCGCGGCAAAGCAGGACGGCGGTCAGGTTCACGGCGGCGGCCGGGCCGATATTCCGGATTGTGCCGGCGGATATTACGTAAAGCCTGCGCTGGTCGAAATGCCCGCGCAAACCGACATTGTCCGGCATGAAACCTTTGCACCCATCCTCTACGTCCTCCGATACGAATCGTTGGATGAGGCGCTCGCCCTGCAGAACGGCGTTCCGCAGGGACTGTCGTCGTCCATCTTCTCGACCGACCTGCGCGAGGTCGAGCTGTTTCTGTCCGGCCGGGGCGCCGATTGCGGCATCGCCAACGTCAATATGGGACCATCGGGCGCGGAGATCGGCGGCGCCTTCGGCGGCGAGAAGGAAACCGGCGGTGGCCGCGAATCCGGATCCGATGCGTGGAAGGGTTACATGAGGCGCATGACCAGCGCGGTAAACTACGGGTCCGAACTGCCCCTTGCCCAGGGCGTGACGTTCGATATTCCCGCCGCCAGAGCTGGCGCCGCGCCGGGCCGTTGATCGACGGTTGTGCGCACGAACCTATCGGCTGATTCCCGGCTCTCGGGTGAGGCCGGCCATTGTCGTCACGTGCCCTCGCGGCATCCGGGATAAGGCCTCAGCCAGGTATACCCACTAGTACGTGTACGGCCGGATTCGTTTTCACTAGCATCTGGGTTCCTGCTTCCGGCGAGGAGACAAACAGATGTTGAAGGGACGCTTCGACTTAAATCCTGAGCGGGTCGAGTTGAAGTGCTCGGACGGCGTGGTTCTTGTCGGTCATTTCTGGGCGCACAAGGGGAGCTACCGTCTGGGAGTAGTTGTCGTCAATCCGGCCACCGGCGTCGTGGCCGGATACTATCACCGCTACGCGGCGTTTCTGACCGAGTGGGGGTTCGACGTATTGACTTACGACTATCGCGGGATCGGTCTGTCGCGGCCGAAGCAAATGCGCGGGTGCCGGTTCCGCTGGCGGGACTGGGGGGAGAAAGATTTCGACGGCGCCCTGAAATTCGTCGAATCGCGGTGCGCCAACGTTCCGATTTTCGTGGTCGGCCACAGCTTCGGCGGGGTTATACCGGGGCTGGCGGAAAGCGGCAGCCATGTCTATCGCATGCTGACCGTCGGCGCCCAGTTCGCCTATTGGCGCGATTACCAGAGGAGCCGGCGTCTTTCCCTGTTTCTGAAATGGCACGTGGTGATGCCCATCGTCACTGCGCTTTTTGGATATTTTCCGGGCAAGCGCTTTGGATGGCTTGAAGATCTGCCGGCGGGGGTTGCCAATGAATGGAGCTCGCAACGATCCCGCTTCGAGTTGAGCTATCCATTACATGAAAGAGAGGACGTGCTCAGACGGTTTCAGAACGTGACCGCGCCGATTTTGGCGATCACGGTGTCCGACGACGAGTTGGGAACGCCATGCGCCGTGAGAAGGACGCTGGCGTATTATCGTTCATCGAGAAGCGAGCAGGTGCTGCTCAACCCCGCCGACCTGGGAGAAGAGGCGACGGGTCATTTCGGGCTGTTTCACTGCCGGCATGCTTCCGGCTTCTGGATCGATACCGTGATGTGGCTTCGTGACGGGATCAACCCCTGGCCGCGCAAGCGGGTGAGCGAAGAGATGAGTTTCTAGGCGGTTTTGCCGTTTCGTTGCCAAGGGTTTGCTACGCGATGCGACCTACCTCCCGCTTCGCAGGACGGGGACGCATATTGGACCGGCTGCCGATCGGGCGCCGGCACCGCGCAAACCGCGGCGAGGTTTGCAAGGCGAAAAAAATCTGTTGGAATCGGGGGTATCTACGCTGGCCCGTTCCCTCCTGTCCCTGTTAGGTTTGCAAATTGCCGTTGCGCGGACCTATCGGAGTTTCAGCTTGAAGCACAGGATCGAGGCGACCGGCCTGCCGTCCTATAGCGCCGGCGGCCTTCAGGAAGGAGCCGGAACCTGCTACTTCGCCGAACGCGCCGCTCAGTTTTACGATCGTGACCTGGTGACTGCCACCGGCGCGGCCCAGAAGACGGCCGCTGAAACGTTCGCCGTCCCGGGAGAAGGAGCCTCGCTGCTGTTCATGTCGCGGGCGGACGACATTGTTCTGGCCCGCTCGTTTCCGAACGGGGAGCGCGCCGAGGCCGACCGCAAAATCGATCGGTTGCGCCAGCACTGGGAAACATGCGGAATTCGTGCCGGGCGGCTTGATTTCGTCGACGACGTACACGCGGCTGCGAAAGCAGCCTCTCGCGCGTTTTTCCTGTGTCCGCCGGTGTTCTCCTCGCAGGTCGCGGCCATTATCGGCGACGAACAGGCCCGCAGGCAGCGCGAGCTCATCGCAATGCTGCTCAACAAGCATCATGCCGCCCGCCAGTTGGGCGACAGCACGGTGCAGGCGGTGCCCGGACGGGAAAAATTGTCCGAGCTGACAGCGAACCAGAATGCGCGCTGGGTGATAAAGGCAGCTGTCGGCGCCGGCGGCCAGATGGTCGCTTTTGGCGACAGCCGCTCCGATATCGATGCCGTGCTGCGGGATTCCGCGGCCTGGGGAGACGCGGTTTTCCAACCCTATGTCGAGGGCGAGGAATATTTCGCCTTTTATCTCATTGATCCGGAACTGGCCGGGCCGAAGGTGATGCTGGAGGGCGCGTCGGACAACGCCGCGCCTCCGCGGTGCGCCAATAGCTGGTCGAAATCCGGCGACGGCATCGGCGTCACGGCGGCCGCAGGCCGCGTGTTCGAACTGGCGCGAACATGGGGCGCTGCGCCGTTCGTGTTGGGCCAGGATATCCGCGGTCCCCGACAGGCCGTCATCGACAACAATCCGCGATGGTGCGCCTATGTACCGATGCTGCGCCTGCTCGCAGAAGACCGCGGGCACATCAAGACCATGAAGCACTTACGGGTGCCTGCATCACCGGAAACGGCGGTTTCCGTGCTCCTCGGCATCGAGCCGTTTGCATACGACGGAAAGGGCGGCCGGGGCGTGGTGCTTTGCGCCGCGCCGGACCGTCCGGTTTCGGCCCTGGTCCTTCTCATCGTCAATGACGGCGACGGCGAGGTCGAGCGGGGCTTCCTGCAGCGGTTCGGGCTTGCTGTCAGTCCGGAATAGGGAAGAAAGAAATGTATTACGCGCAGCCCGTGTTCAGGCCGTTGTCAGAAGCGCAAAGCCTGCTGATCCAGGCAACGGTCGGCTGTTCCCAGCCGATCTGCACGTTTTGTCCAGTTTCGTCGGTGAAGGTTTTCCAGGTAAGACCGCAGCGAGACATCATCGCGGATATGGAAGAGGCCGCATCGATGATGCGCGACGAGGTAAAAACGATCTTTCTGCTTGCCGCAGACGCGTTTTTCATGGACGCGGCAGACCTGATCGAGATTTGCGGGACGGCGTCGCGACTTTTCCCCGCTCTGAAACGCATCTCGGCCTACGCCACGGCCAAGGATATTTTGCGCAAGACCGAGCAGGAGCTGACATCGATCCGGGCCTCGGGATTGAACCGGTTGTACGTCGGCGTGGATTCCGGCAGCGAAGAGGTGTTGCGACGCGTCAACAAGCGGATTACCGGACGCCAGACCGTCGATGCGTGCCGGAAGGCGGCCGGTTGCGGCTTCGAGCTTTCGACGACGGTGATCTTGGGGCTGGGGGGCAGAGAGCTGACCGAGGAGCATGCCGACATGACCGCGGCGCTCATCTCGCAGATCGAGCCGGACTTTCTCGGAATCGTGACGCTGATGACCTTTCCACATACCGCGCTCGGACAGCAGGCGGCGCGCGGAAGCTTTGCCGAGCTGGATACGGCGGGGCTGCTTGCGGAGCTCAAGCGAATGGTCGGCGGTCTTCAGATCACGAATCGGAAATGCGTGCTTCGTACCAACCATCCGTCGAATTATATCGTGCATCTTGCGGGTACGCTGCCGGATGACAAGGCTCGCCTCGCCGGGCTGCTTGCTTCGGTCCAGCCGGATTTGCTTAACGCCCGCGCCGAAATGCAGCGGTCACTCTGAACGATGCGCCGATAACATGGAGGGAGCCTGTGATGGATGATCTCGCGCGAAACGATAGTGTCGCCCTGGAAGCCCTCGAAGAGCTGCTGAAAAGACGGCTCAACCCTCTTGCGAAGCTGACCTGGGATGCCGTCGGTTACGAACTGCTGGGATCAAGAGTCGTTGGACTGTCGCTGTTCGGGTGCGGCCTTGAAGCCTTGCCGGTCGAGATTGCCCGGCTTGACGGCCTGCGGCGGTTGAATGTCCGCCGCAACAGGATTTGCGCGTTTCCGGCGGCGTTCGGCGACATGCCCGGGCTGCAGCTTGTCAGTGCCGAGCGCAACCGCCTGACCTGCATCCCCGATCTGCGCGGTTCGGCCGCGTCGTTGCGGGAGCTTTATCTGGCGAACAACCATATCGAGGACGTCGAGAATCTCAGGCATCTGTCGAAGCTGGAAATACTGGATCTGGATCACAACGGCATCCGCAGTATCGGCGACAGCCTTGCCGATTGCGGTGCGCTCAAAATCCTCAATCTGGGTTCCAAGAAGATAGCCACGTTGGCCGATCCGGACGTCTATACTCCGGCGCCGCTGCGGAAGTACCAGTTTCCGGGCCAGCCGAGGACGCCCTTCGAGCTCCAGGCCATGATTTTCGAGCAGAGGTTCAACAGGGTTGCGAAGCTGGAAAGCCTGCAGGCGCTTGAGTCGCTGGAAGAGCTTTCGATCGTTCTCAACCAGCTTTCCGAGCTCCCCGAAAACATCGGCAGACTGAAGAATCTACGCCTGCTTGACGCGAGCTACAACCAGTTGACGGCGCTGCCGCTCAGCCTGGGTTCCCTGACGCGTCTGGAAGTCGTCGACGTCAGTCACAACGATATCGCAGTGCCTCCGGCCTTCATATCCGGACAGACGCGGCTCGATCTTCGTGGAAACCCGGCCGGCACATAGATGGTCGATGGCCCCTGGCGGCGAGCCATGGCCGCCCTCCCGGCGGCCGGCATCGGCCGTTCAGTTCGCCACCGTCTGCACGACACTGGAAACCGGACGTGAGCTGACGGTGGGCAGTTTTGCGTCCTTCACCACTTCCGCGTCGTACTGGGCGATGGTCTGTAGCGGCGCTTTCGCCTTCATCTGCACCACCTTGTAACCGCCGGCCTTCAACCGGCTCAGCAGCGTCGGCAGGGCTTCGGCGGTGTGCTTCTGGAAATCATGCATCAGGATGATGCCTTTGCCGAGCTTGTTGACCTTGGTCATCACGGTTTCCACGATCTTGTCGGGTGTGCTCGCCTTGAAGTCGAACGAATCGAGGTCGCAAGAGAACATTGCGATGTCGCGGGTTCCGAGATAGGTCACCATCGCAGGGGCGTGCTGCAGTTGCGGGAACCGGAAGAACGGGGCCGGCGAGGCACCCAGCGCGAGGCGCACGGCGCTGAAGCCTTTCTCGATCTCATCCTTGGCCTGCTGCTCGGTCATGCCCTTCTTGTTCAGGTTGGCGTGCGACCAGGTATGGGAGCCGACGGTATGTCCGGCGGCGGCCACCTGCTTCAATATGTCGGGGTGATAGGTGGCATGCTTGCCGACGGCGAAGAAAATGCCGGTGGTGCATTCCTCCGCCAGCGCCTTCAGCACGGCCGGGGTATTTACCGGCCAGGGGCCGTCGTCGAACGTCAGCACCACTTCCTTGTCGGCGAGGAAATCGAGCTGCTTGAAATGCTCGAAGCCGAATCCCGGCCCCCCTGCGGTGTCGATTTCGACGACCCGGCCAATGCCGAGCGCGTTGGGGTTGGCGCAGGCGCGTTTGGCCGGGGCCGGCGCGGGTTTTGATTCGGACGCCGGCACCGTGCCGGTCACGTCGGCGAGAGGTTCGGCCTTCGCGGCAAGCTGCGCTGCCGGAGCAACCGGCGCAGCGGGAGCCGGCGCTGTCTGGGCCGCCTGAATTTTCTCCGGCACGGCGGCCGAACTTCTCATCCAGACGGCGCCGCCGGCGCCGGCCGAAACCAATCCCGCCACGACCAACCCAGCCACTACAACGCGCATAGCATCCTCGCAACCAATGGAACCCCGCGCTGTCTCGCGGCCGTTGGTTACGTTTTAGAGCAATAACGGAAAGCATCCGTTAATGATGGGGCGTTTTGCGCCGCGGACGCCGCGCAGCGCGTCTTTGCCCCACATCAGAAGAAAGACGTGGATGCCCGGCACAAGGCCGGGCATGACATGCCCGGTACAAGGCCGGGCAGCGCTTCTACGTCATGGCCGGGACGCGGGGCGACGCCGCGCCGTGCCTCAGCCGCCGTACAGATATGCCGGCAGCCACAGCGTCATCCCCGGCCATAGATACATGATGACCATGCAGACGATGACGATCAGCATGTAGGGCATCATGCCGGCGAATATCTGGTTGAGCGTGACGTGCTTCGGCGCGACCCCTTTGAGGTAGAACGCCGACATTGCCACCGGCGGCGACAGGAACGCCGCCTGCAGGTTCACGAACACCAGCGTCCCCCACAGGATCGGGTCGATGCCGAAATGCTTCAGCATCGGCAGGAAGATCGGCACGAAGATGATGATGATCTCGGTCCATTCCAGCGGCCAGCCCAGCACAAAGATGATGGCCTGGCTCAGGATCATGAACTGAACCGGCGTCATGTTGAGCGACAGAACCCAATGCTCGAGCAGGGCCTGGCCGCCGAGGATGGCAAACACCGCGGAAAACAGCGCCGAGCCGACGAACAGCCAGCACACCATCGCCGTGGTTTTTGCGGTCAGGAACACCGCTTCCTTGGTGCGCTTCCAGTCCAGGGTGCGGGCGTGGAATGCCAGAATGAAGGCGCCGGCGGCACCCACGGCGGCGGATTCCGTCGCGGTCGTGATCCCGAACAGGATCACGGCGAGGACGATCACCGTGAGGATGCCGAGCGGCATCACCGACGAGGTCAAGAGCTTGAGCACCTCGAAGCGCTCGCCATTCATGCGCAGATAGGAGCGCGCGGTCCACAGCGCCAGCACCGCCGCGCTGATCCCGAACCAGAGATAGAACTGGAAGTCCGGTCCCTTTTCGGCCGGGGTTTCGGCCGGCGCCGACACCGCGCTGCCCAGTTGCTGCAATCCTTCGACGGGAGCCGCCGCGGCCGCCGCCTGCTGATGGATGACGACGTACCACCACACCAGCGACAGGGTCAGGGCGGTGAGCAGGAAAGGCACCAGCGCGATGATGAAGTTCTGCACCACGCCCCAATAGGTCATGGGCTTGCCGTCGGACTCCAGCGTCCTCGCCTTCGCGGGCGACACCAGCGCTTTGAGCAGGGCGACGAACATGTTCGGCGAATAATGCTGTTCGAAGCTCCTGATCCAGGCCGGCACCTTGACCCGGGTCTGTTCCTCCGGCAACGGCGGTGCGATCTTCGGATCGATCAGCGCCCAGCCGATCACGTAGATGAGATACAGCAGCGACAGGAAAAATCCGGGGAACATCGCGGCCGCATACAGCTTCACGACCGACTGCCCGGCGACCGCGGCATAGACGATGATCATCACCGACGGCGGGATCAGAATTCCGAGCGTGCCGCCGGCCGTGATGACGCCGGCAGCGAGTTTTACGTCATAGCCGGCGCGCAGCATCGGGTTGAAGGCGATGACGCCCATCAGCACCACGACGGCGCCGACCAGGCCGGAAGCGATGCCCCAGAACGTGCACACGATCAGCGTCGCCACCGCAAGCGACGCCGGCACGCGGCGGAACGCGAGCTGGATCGAATAGAACATCTTGTCGACCAGCGCGCCGCGCTCCATCACGTAACCCATCAGCACGAACAACGGGATCGAGATCAAGACGTCGTTGGTCATCGCGCCATAGGTGCGCTGGACCATCAGATCGAATACACGGTTTTGCGTCCAGCTCTGCGCCGGGTCGTAGAACGCGATGAAGCCGAAGAACATGCCGAGGCCCATCAGCGTGAAGGCCGTCGCAAACCCCATCATGATGACGACGACGATGAGCGCCAGCATCAACAATCCAAGCGCGGGGTCGCTCATGTGCTGACGTCCCCGCCCATGCCGCGCTGACGCGCCATTTCGTCGATTCTCTGCGCGCCTTCGATCGCGTTCCTGCGCGACTCTTCGTCGACATATTCGCTGTGCGCCAGCTGCTCCTCGATCACGTCGATCTCGGCGACGTCCTTGAGCCGGCTCGGCCATTCCCCGGTCTGCAGGCAGACGACGCAGCGCACGATTTCGGCTATGCCCTGCAGCATGATCAGCCCGCCGGCGACGGGGATCACCGACTTGAAATGATAGACCGGCGGGCCGTCCGCGGTGACGTTGGAATGCTCGGCGATGTGCCAGGAGTCGGCGGCATAGAAGTAGCCGGCGTAGATCAGTGCCGCGATGCCGGGCAGGAAGAACACGATGTAGAGCACCAGATCGAGCGTGGCCTGGGTGCGGGGCCGCATCGAGGAATAGAGGAAGTCGCCGCGGACGTGGGCGTTCTGCGCCAGCGTGTAGGCGCCGCACAGCATGAACAGCGATCCGTACAGCATGTTGTCCAGATCGAAAATCCATGATGTCGGCATGTTCATGATGTAGCGCTTGAACACCTCGATACAGACCACGCCCATCAGCAGAATGATCAGCCACGCCGCGGCCTTGCCGACCCAGGTGCTGATTTCGTCGATGGTGTGCAGGAAAGTCTGGACGGTCATGTGATGCGGTCGTTCAGGTTGGGTAGACGCGCTGCTGCCAACAACGCGTCGTCCCCGCGAAGGCGGGGACCCATAACCTCCGACGGGTGTGTTGGAGCACTAAACCCCGCAACACCATCTGCAAGCACAGGCGCCGGTGTATATGGATCCCCGCCTTGGCGGGGACGACGTTGTAGTTTGCGGAGACGGCGCACCAGCACAGCGTCAGATTTTCTTCGCCGCTCCGTTGGCGCCCCAATAGTGGTCGTAGGCCATGCGGCGGTTCACCACGGTGTCCTGCTCCCATTGCGTGGTCCGCTTGGCAAAGGCGAGCTGCGATTGCAGGATTTCCTTGAACAGCGGATTTTCCGCCGCCTTTTTCCTGACGACCTCGTCATAGATTTCGAGCTGCTTCTTGAGAATGGCGTCGGGGGTCTTGTAGAACTTGACGTTGTCCTTGGTCTGCAGGTCGGCGTAGTCCTGCGAATACCGGTCGATCGCCTTCATCGACATGTCCGCCGAAGCCGCTTCGACGGCATTGGCGATGATCGCCCGCATTTTTTCGGGCAGGCCGTCGAATTTCGTCTTGTTGAAGGTGATCTCGAACTGTTCAGCATTCTGGTGATAGCTTTGCAGCATGCAGATCTTGGAGACATCGGCAAATCCGAGCGCGCGATCCGACGAGGCGTTGTTGAATTCGGCCGCCTCGAGCAGGCCGCGATCCATTGCCGACACGATCTCGCCGCCCGGCAGCGCGTTGACCGCAGCGCCCATCGCCGTGAATACGTCGATCGAAATGCCGACCGTACGATATTTCAGGCCCTGAAAGTCCTCGACCTTGGCCATCGGCTTCTTGAACCAGCCCAGCGGCTGCGTCGGCATCGGTCCGTAGGGGAACGAGACGACGTTGGCGCCGATCGATGCATACAGCTTGGCGAGGAGCTCCTTGCCGCCGCCGTATTTGTGCCAGGACAGCAGCATATTGGCGTCCATTCCGAACCCCGGTCCGGAGCCCCACAATGCAAGCGCCGTCTGCTTGCCGTAGTGATAGACCAGCACGCCGTGGCCGCCGTCGAGCACGCCCTTCGACACCGCATCGAGCAGGCCGAATGCGGGGACCACGGCGCCGGCCGGCAGCACGTCGATCTTGAGGTCACCGCCGGTCATGTCGTTGACCTTCTTGGCGTAATCGAGCGCGTATTCGTGGAAAATGTCCTTTGACGGCCAGGTGCTCTGCCAGCGCATGCTGATCGGGCCCTGCGTCTGGGCGATGGCCGGCGCGGCGACGGCGGCCGCGGCTCCGGCCGCGGCCGCCTTCAAGAAGCGGCGGCGCGTCGAGGTCTTGTCTCTGGTCGGTGCGGTCATGGTCTCTCCCCGTTTCGGCGCCAGTCCTTGTAGACCGGCCTTTATTGATTGGGCGCAACACAAAGGCCTGCGCGGGGATTTGGCAACAATGAACGCGGCGATGCGACGCTTCGACGCGGCCTTGGTCCGGTACATCGATGGGCAATGTGATGTTTCCGTAAGTGCCGGAAGAGCCGAAGCCGAAGGCGAGGCCTAAAGCAAAGCCGAAACCGAAGACCGGGCCGCGTTGAGGCGGGAGGTCAGGAGCGCGGCGGACGAAAATCGATGGCACGCAGGATCACGCCGGGCGGATTGCCCTCGAGTTCGACATCGAGGAATTTGCGTGAGGCGCGTTCTTCGATGCGGTCGCGCAGCCGCAAAAACTGCTGCTCGCGCTGCTCGGGCGTTATCCGGGTCGATCCTTCCAGCCGGTCCATGGCGTCGGTGCTGATGGCGCAGCGTATCTCGGTGTTGTCATTCATCATGGTGAACAACACGACCATGCGGTTGAAGTCGTAGGCCTGAAAGCCGCCTGGTGTGAGCGCCATACGGTGCTCCTTTGCTGCCGATACCCTGTGAAACAGGCATCGAGGCTGCGCCGTTTCCAGGCGAATAGCCATGATTTTCTTCAGCCCGTCATTCGTGGTCGCCGCCCTTCGATCGGATATGCCGGATCGTTGAACCCCGGCGTCGATGGATGGCCGCTAGCGACCAGCCGGTCGATCAGGGCTTCGTCCTCGGACGTGAAGCGGTAGTCGAGCGCGCGGACGTAATCGTCCCATTGCTCCTCCGTGCGCGGTCCGGCGACGACGCCTGACACCGACGAGGAGTTCAGCACCCACGACACCGCGAATTGTCCGGCGGTGATCCCCTTGGCTTCGGCATGTCCGCGGATCTCCTGCGCCAGCTTGAGCGATTCGGCGCGCCACTCGGTCTGCATCATGCGGGCGTCGTTGCGCCCGGCACGGGTATCCCTGTCGGGCGGCGCGTCGGGACGGTATTTTCCTGTCAGCACGCCGCGCGCCAGCGGGCTGTAAGGCACGATGCCGAGCCCGTAGTAACCGCAGGCCGGAAAATGCTCCACTTCCGGCATGCGGTTCATCGCGTTGTAATAGGGCTGGCTGACAATCGGGCGGTCGATGCCGAGGCGGTCGCAGATGTTGCAAATCTCGGCGACGCGCCATGCGCGGTAGTTCGAGACGCCGAAATAGCGCACCTTGCCCTGGCGAATGAGATCGCCCATCGCACGCACGGTTTCGTCGAGCGGCGTCGAATGATCCTCTTTATGCAGATAGTAGATGTCGATGGCGTCGGTGCCGAGCCGCTTCAGGCTTTCCTCGGCGGCCTGCAAGACCCATCGCCGCGACAACCCGCCGCGATTGGGGTCGCCGTCGATCTGGTTGGCGAGTTTTGTCGCCACAATCCAGTGCCGGCGGCTGCCGGAAATGGCGCGGCCGACCACCTGTTCCGACTTGCCGCCCGCATACGCATCGGCGGTATCGATGAAATTGATTCCGGCCTCCCGGGCCTTGGCGACGATCCGTGACGACGTCGCCTCGTCGGTGGCCGCGCCGAACATCATGGTGCCCAGACAAATCGGCGAGATCTTGAGGCCGCTGCGGCCGAGCGGGCGGTAATCCATGGGGGTATTCCTCATGATTGGTTTGATCGTCATTGCGGGGAGCGGACCGAGGAAGCAATCCAGCGACAAACGCCTCATACGCGGGCCTGACCCCGCGCATCCATTACCCTTCGAAACGACTCTTTCAAAGCGGATGGATTGCCGGGACGAGCCCTACTGGATTCACACATCCCGTCATACGCGGGCTTGACCTGCGTATCCATCCATCTTCGGAAGAGTCGTTTCGAAGGGGATGGATTGCCGGGTCAAGCCCGGCAATGACGGCGAGATGTGTGCATCCAGTAGGGTCAAGCCCGGCCAGGACGAAAGAAAGCCGGATTGCTTGGCCGCAAGGCTCCTCGCAATGACGACTACGTGGCGCGCTCGCGCCCGTCTTTCATCACCTTGAATACTCCGCTGGCCATTGCGACGCAGCGCTCGCCTGCGCTCACCTCGGTGGTCACGAAAATCAGGCTGCGTGTAGCACGCACCACCCGCGGCCTCGACACCAGAAGCTCGCCGATCCTGGCGGCATCGACGAACTGGGTGTCGAACTGCACCGTGGCGAGGCTCTCCGAACCGGATACGAATCGCGCCGTCATGCCGCAACTGCGGTCGGCAAAGGTCATCAGCACGCCGCCCTGAACCACGCCGCGCCGGTTGTGGTGCTTGTCCTCCGCGACCAGCGCGTATTCGTGCATGTCACCGACGGTTCGATGCCAGAGCGGCCCGACCAGCGCGATGAAACCGGTGGCTTCCACGGCGCTCCATCCGACGGATTTGAGGTTCTCGGCCGTGGCGTCGGTCATGGCATTGCTTTCAGTTTCCGGAAAGGAGCGGGCGGGTGTTCGCAACCGTTTCATCAATCGCCGGGGTGTTGTAGTCAAGCGGGATGATCCAGCCCTTCAACGAAGCCACAAGGCGCACTATCGCCGGGCGCTGCGCGGCGTTCGCGCGGCTCGAACCAGGCGATGTAAGCGGGCTGAAGCGGGCCGCGGTCGCGCTCGTGCTGGTGGAGGCTGCCGCGGGCGGAACGGCGTTCCTGCTGACGCTGCGCGCCAGAGGACTCCGCGCCCACAGCAACCAATGGGCGCTGCCGGGCGGACGCTGCGACGAAGGCGAGGCGCCGGTCAAGGCGGCGTTGCGCGAACTCCACGAAGAACTCGGTCTTGAACTGGGCGAGGGCGACGTTCTCGGGATGCTCGACGATTATCCGACCCGATCCGGCTACCTCATTACGCCGGTGGTGGCGTGGATGGCGGAGAGCGGAAAATTATCGCCGAATCCGGCCGAGGTCCGCTCCGTGCATCACATCGCGCTTGGCGACGTCGAGCAACTCGATGCCTTCGACTTCATCTCGATTCCGGAAAGCGACCGCCGCGTGATCCGCTTTCGACACGCCGGCCAGTTCATCCATGCGCCGACTGCGGCGCTGATCTACCAGTTCCGTGAAGTGCTGGCCGGACGCGACACGCGCGTGGCCGATCTGGAACAGCCGGTGTTCGCCTGGAAGTAACCTTTAGGCGGATTGCGGATGGCAGACCTTTGAAAGACGATGCCGGCCAACCAACAACAGCAGTCGCGGAGGACTTGTCCGAAAATGCGTATCTGGAAAACTTTGCTTGGCGGCGCCGCTGCATTCGTCCTCCTGAGCGCGCCGGAGTCCTCCCATGCGCAGGGCTACCCGAACCGGGCGATCACGCTGGTGATTCCGTTCGCGCCGGGTGGGAGCACCTCGATCGTCGGTCGCGGGATCGCCGACAGGATGAGCGAGTTGCTGGGCGAAAAGATGGTCGTCGACAACCGGCCGGGCGCCGGCGGCACCGTCGGCACCAGGGCGGTGGCGAGAAGCGAGCCCGACGGCTACACCCTTGTGCTGGGCTATACCGGGACGCTCGCGATCGGTCCGTCGCTGTACAAGAACGCGGGCTACGATCCGCGCAAGGATTTTGCGCCGATCGGCCTGATCGGCAACGCGCCGAATTCGCTGGTGGTGCATCCGTCGTTTCCGGCCGCGACGATCGCCGAACTGATCGCCTACGCCAAGGCCAATCCCGGCAAGGTCAATTTCGGCTCCGCCGGCGCGGGCACCGTGAGCCATATCACCGGCGAATATTTCGCGGCTTCCGCCGGAATCAAGCTCGTGCATATTCCCTACAAGGGAACCGGGCCGGTGCTCACGGATCTGCTCGGCGGCCACATCCCGATGGCGTTCGCGCCGATCCCGGCCTCGCACCCCAATGTCTCGGCCGGAAAGTTGCGGGCGCTGGCGGTGACCAGTACCACCCGCTCCAGCCTGTTGCCGGACGTGCCGACCATCGCCGAGTCGGTGCTGCCCGGCTTCGACGCCTCGCTTTATTACGGGCTGGCGGCACCTGCCGGAACGCCGCGGCCTGTCATCGACAGGCTGAACAAGGCATTGCGCGACGCCCTCGCCTCCGACGAGGTAAAGAGGCAGCTGACCCAGGACGGCACCGAAATCACGCCCGGCTCGCCGGAAGACTACGCCGCCTTCATCGACAAGGACGAAAAGAAATGGTCGCAGCTGGTCAAGGCCAGCGGGGTCGAGCAGGAGTGAGATCTTAACAGGTCATCCCGGCCACCTGCGTATTCTTCTTGGGGGCGTTGCAGGGCGTGGATGCCCGGGACAAGCCCGGGCATGACGCACTGGAGGGGCGGGCTGCAGCTCCGGGCATGACGCACCGGAGCGGCGGGCTTCCAATTCGCGGCTGACTTTGACAGCGGGCTTGCTAAACAGGCCGGATGCCGTGCCACGCGATTCGCCGTTGCCATCGTTATGTTTCCGCCGCGCTGCTGCTGTTCGCGCCGCAGGCATTGGCGATGGATGCCGCGACAGTCCCAGCAACAGCGGCGAACGCGATGGCGCAGGCGGCCTCGCCGCAGGCGATCGCCGAATACCGGCGCAAGCTGCAGGAATATCTGGAGGCGCGCGCGGCGTTCGACGCGGAGGCGGGCGCCTACTGGAGTTCGATCTCGGAAAAGCGGCGTGGACGCAACGCCAAGCGCCGCGACCGTCAGCAGATCACGCTCGACGATTATGTGCTGACCCAGCCGCCGGTTTATGACGGGCCGAACCGGCCGGTCGACCCGACGCCGGATCAACGGCCGCCGCGGGAGCGCAAGCCCATTCCCGTCGTTGCCGACCTGCTCAAGGCCGCCGCCGAGCATTTCCAGTTCGCGCCGCAACGCCCGGCGAGTGAAATCGAGTTCAAGCGCGCCTATGCCCGCGCCGCATCCGCCGCAGGACTGACGCGGGAACAGGCCGTTCGGGTCTACGCGTTCGAAACCGGCGGCAACGGCAATCACGACATGCAGTCCGGCCTGAGCGCGTCGCGGCCGGGGTCGCGGGCGATTTCGACCGCCGTCGGTTACAATCAGCTGCTCACCACCAACAGCGTCGAACTGGTCGCCGAGCAGGGCCACGACATGGTCAAGGCGCTGGCGGAAAAGGCCGCGCGATTGTCCGGCCCGCCGCGCGCGGCGATGGATCACAAGATCGCGGTGCTGAAGCGCATGGTGGCGTTCGCACGTTCGGTGCCGGACGAATGGGCCGCGCACGAAAAACTCGCCGATACGCCGCAGGGCTGGGCCGTTCATGCCATGGTGCTGGACATCGACGTCGGCCCGCTGCTGCAAACCCACAAGCTGCTGACCTCCGTCATCTTCGCGCGCAACAAGGGTCACGCGCGGCCGCTGACCGCCGCCGAACTGGAGATGATGAACCTGACCGGCGATGGCACCGGGTTCGACATGGTGACAATGCCGCAGCCGATGCGCGAACGAATCCCGACCTCGAATTTCTTTCAGCGCTCAGGCTACGAACGCAATCCGGTGGCGATCCGCAACAACACGGTAGCCAAGCTGCTGGCAGTCACCGATGCGCGGATGGACTCCAACAGCAACAATCCGGGGGCCAGGGATCTGGCCGCGGCGTTTTAGCTCGGTTGATTTCGTGCCCCGGACGCGGTGCGGCATTCCAAGGCGTATGGCACCGGCTCTGCGCCGCATCGCGCGGTGAAGCGCTGCGCAGTGTCCGGGGCAGGACTATCCCGGCCCGAACTTGAACTTGCCGTCGCCTTCCAGGTATGGCCCGGAGCGGAGGTAAAGCTGGCCGTTCTCGCCGATGAAGAACAACGTGCCCCTGGGTATCTTCTTGGCGCCCTTCAACAGTTCTTTGGCGTTGTTGGTGCCCATCTTGTAGGAAAATGTCTTGCCGTCCTTGTCGTAGGCGTAGCCCATATCCGGCGCCAGCACCCACGGCATCGGCGCCGCGCTCTGGGCGCTTGCCGATGCCGCCGGCGCGATCAGTGCGACCGCCGTCACAACCGTCTTCACCGAAAATTTCATCATCGTGCATTCTCCAGCGACTGATCCGGATACTGTGCTCCCGATCGCGGCAGTCATCCGGGACAAACCACGAACGCCGTTCTTCCGTCAATACCGCGACACGCCCTGCGCACGTTCGCGACTTTGTCATTTCACGATTCAAGCTTCGCGGCTATCTTCCGGTCCGGCCATGCGCTGCCGCCGCGACTGCGGCCAAGGGGATGATCGGATGAACCACGTGTTAAAGGCCTGCTGCCTGGCCGGATTGATCGTCTCGGCCCTTGCGTCCGCCGCGGCGGCGAATGAATACCGGCTGGGCAACAACCAGCGCATTTCCTGCAGCCGGGGCTTGAGCCCGGGAAAACTCAGCACGGCGACGTGCAAGTCCTACGCCTATGTTTTCAATACCAAAACATCGGAATATTTCCGCTGCTCGGTTAGCATGTCGCTGACGCGGGACAACAAGGAAGTGATCAACAACCAGAGCGAGGGCAATTGCGTCAAGAAGCCCCGCATCTTCGACAGCGACTCCAGCTATTCGTTCGACGCCACCGAAACCGAGCCGCCGAATACCAACTCGTTCTTCGGACAGGGCGGCTACGCGGTATGGGCCAGCGACAATAGCGCGCGAAAAGTCCGCGGCTGCATCATCATCAGTTCCGGCCTCGGATCGGACGTCACCAAATGCGTGGACATGAAGTTCGAGTGAAGCGGGGGGCTGGCGAAAAGACGGTGTGGTCATTGCAAGGTGCGTAGCGACGAAGCTTCGCCCGCAAGGACGGAATTCTCCCGGGCATGCGCCGATTCACTCCGGCCTGATGCCGGCGAATTTCGCCACCTTGCCCCACTTCTCGGTTTCGGCCAGCACGTAAGCCTGCATGTCCTCAGGGCTTCCGCCGGCAGGTTCGGCACCGAGCTTGCGCAGCCGCGCGATGCCGTCTTCGGTTTTAAGAAACCTGTCCACGCTGGCATTGAGCCGGCCGATGATTTCCTTCGGCGCTTTCGCCGGCGCGCCGACGGTGAACCACGAGGCCGCCTCGTAGCCGGGCACGCCGGCTTCCGCAATGGTCGGAATTTCCGGCAGCAGCGGCCACCGCATCGTGGTGGAAACGGCCAGCGGGCGGATCTGCCCCGCTTCGGCGAACGGCTGCGCCGCCGGCAGATTGTCGATCATCACGTGAACCCGGCCCGCGATCAGGTCGGTCAGCGCCGGCGCGCTGCCCTTGTACGGGACGTGGGTCATCTCCACGCCGGTCATGGATTTGAACAGTTCGGTGGACAAATGCGCCGTGCTCCCGAGTCCCGGCGTGCCGTAGAACAATTCGCCTGGCTTGGCTTTCGCATAGGCGATCAACTCGGCGACCGATTTCACCGGCAGCGCGTTGCTCACCGAGCACAGGTTCGGCACCCGCGCAATGACGATCACCGGCGCGATGTCCCTGACCTGGTCGTAGGTCATGGTTTTGAACACAAACTGGTTGATCGCGTGCGTGCCGGGCGTGCCGACGATGAAGGTGTAGCCGTCGGGTTCGGATTTCGCGACGTAATCGGCGGCGATGTTGCCGCCGGCGCCGACCTTGTTCTCGACGATGAACTGCTGGCCGAATTCTTCCGACACTTTTGCCGCGACGACCCGCGCCAGGATGTCGGTGGTGCCGCCGGCCGCGAACGGCACCACGAATTTGACCGGCCGCGTCGGCCATTCCGCCGCGCGCGCCCGGCGCGGCAGTAGCGGCAGCGCGCCCAATGCGGCGCCGATCAGGACGGAACGGCGGGTTGGCGTGGAACAATCGAGAGATCGCATGTCGGTATCGTCCTTTAAGTTGACCTCTCTACGTGTCGTCCCCGCGGGCACGACCGCGAAGTCTATCCTCCCACGCCCTTTTCCTTGAAGTATTTCAGCGCGCCGGGATGGAACGGCACCGGCGAACGGTCCTGCACCTGGTTGTCGAGCGAAAAACTTTCGGCTTCCTTGTGCACGGCGACGATGTCGGCCTTCTTCTCCACCAGCGTCTTGACGATCGCATAGGCGTCGTCGTTGCTCATCTTGTCCCCGGTCACGATCAGGTTCCAGACCTCGGCGATGGTATTGTCCTTGTCGGTGCCGGGATAGGCGCCGGCCTTGATCGTGCTCGATGTGTAAAGCCTGCCGTATTTCGCGTTCATCTTCTCGACCATGTCGCCGTGGTCGATCAGCTTCATCTTCATGCCCGGCGTGGCCGCAAGATCGGTCACCGCGGCGGTGGGAATGCCGCCGACCCAGAAGAACGCGTCGATCTTGCGGTCCTTGATGGCGTTGACGGATTCGGCAACCCCGAGCCGCTCGCGCTTCATGTCCTTGTCCTTGTCGAGACCCGCCGCCTCGATGACTCGGAACGCCATCACCTCGGTGGCGCCGCCGGGCGACCCGGTGGAGACGCGCTTGCCTTTCAGGTCCGCCATGGTTTCGATGCCGGTGCCCTCGACGGTTACGACATGCATGCGGTTCGGATAGACCACCAGCAGCGTCTGCAGCGGCACCTTCATGCTCTTGAATTTGTCGTTGCCCTGCATCGCATCGAGCGCGGCGTCAGCCATGGTGAAGGCGAGTTCGCTCTGGCCGGTGCCGATCAGCTTGAGATTGTCGATGGAACCGCCGGTGACTTCGGCGGTGGCCTGCACGTTGGGAAGATTTTTCGACAGCACGTTGGCGATGGCGCCGCCGAGCGGATAATAGACGCCGCCGGTTCCGCCGGTGCCGATCGACATGGTTTTCTGCTGGGCGTGGACGATTCCCGCCAGCGCCAGCCCCATCGAGACGGCAAGGGCCAGCACCGTCATGCTCTTTTTCGTCTGCGTCATCATCACATCACTCCCTGACTATGTTGTAAGGGCCGGTCTTGGCGTCGCCGGCGTTCTGTATTGCCACAGCAGCACGCCCAGGCCGATGATCAGGCCGGGCACATAGGTATAGCTGATGTCGCGTCCAATGATCCATTCGACGATCGCCTCGATCAGGCTCGGAAATACCAGCAGCAGTCCCGATAGCAGAAGCAGGCCGCGCTCGACCGGCGTATTTTGTCGCAGCGCCCAGTTCTGCGCGGTCGCGGCGAGCGCCACCAGTCCCAGCGTGGTCTTGATGGTGATTTCGGCCACGTCGACCCACGAGCCGCCCTTGGGGATCGCCAGCAGCAATCCGACGCCCTGCGGATCGAGTACGAAGACGAACGGGACCAGGAACGCCGGCAGCGTGTATTTCCACGACTGCAGCGTGGTCTTGTAGGGATCGCCGCCGCAAATCGCCGCGGCCGCGAAGGGCGAGAGCGCCGTCGGCGGCGACACCTCCGACAGCACGGCATAATAGAAGATGAACATGTGCGCGGCGTAGTCCGGCACGCCGAGTTTGATCAGCGCCGGTGCGGCGATCACCGCGCAGATGATGTAGGACGCCGTCACCGGCACCGCGAGGCCGATGATCCACACAATCAGCGAGGTATAGATCGCGGTCAGGAGCAGGCTGCCGCCGGCATAGCTGATAACGATCGAGGAGAATTTGAGCCCCAGTCCGGTCAAGGTCACCACCCCGACCACGATGCCGGCGCAGGCGCAGGTGGTGGCCGCATTGAGCGCGCCGATCGAACCATCGGCAAGCGCCTTGACCAGCTTCTTCGGCACCAGCGCGGTATCCTTGCGCAGGAAACTCAGCGCCAAGGTGACCGCCGTGGCGTAGAACACCGACAGCGACGCCGAATAGCCGACCACCATGAACACCACGACGGCGAGCAGCGAAACGAAATGGAAGCCGTAGCGCCGGGTCATCTGGCCGAGCGACATTTCCGGCGTGAAATCGACATCCTTCGCGCCGAATTTCTTGGAGTCCAGTTCGACCATGATCAGCAGCGACAGGTAATAAAGGCAGGTCGGGATGGTCGCCATCCAGATCACGTCGAGATAGCTGATCTTGAGAAATTCCGCGATCAGGAACGCGGCGGCGCCGAGCACAGGCGGCGACAGGATGGCGCCGAGGCCACCCGCCGCCAGCAGTCCGCCGGCGGCGTTTTTCTCGAAACCCGCCTTGGCCAGCATCGGATAGGCCACGGTGCCGATCATCACGGTCGTGGCCACGCCCGAGCCCGACGGCCCGCCCAGCAGGAATGACGACAGCACGACCGTGCGGCCGGCGCTGTTCGGCTTGCCGCCCATCAGCGCCAGCGAGAAGTCGATGAAGAATTTGCCGGCGCCGGATTGCTGCAGGAACGCGCCATAGATCGTGAACAGGATGATCAGCGTCGCCGAGACATCGACCGCGACGCCGAAAATGCCTTCCAGGGTGATGAACAGGTGTCCCACCAGCCGCGGCAGGTCATAGCCGCGATGGGTCCAGGGCGCCGGCAGATGCGGCCCCAGTATCGCATATGCGATGAAGAGCAGCGACACCACCGGCATGATCGGTCCGGTGGTTCGCCGCGTCGCCTCCAGCAGCAGCACGATGAACACCAGGCCGACGACGACATCCAGGCGCTCGGGCGACGTGGCGCGGTCGGTGAAGTCGTCGCCGCCCCACAGCGCATAGACAATGGTCGCAACCGCGAAGATTCCGGGAACGATGTCCCACCAGCGCACGCGATTGCGGAACCGCATCGCCGCCGGAAACAGCAGGAAGCTCAGCACCAGCGTGAACGCCACATGGGTGTAGCGCAGTTCCTGGGTCGGCACGATCGCATAGGCGGCATAGAGATGAAACAGACTCATGACCACGGCGATCGTGGTCGAGATTTTCCCGGCCCACCCCATCAGCCGGTTGGCGGCGCCTTCTTCCGCCTCGACGAAGGCTTCCGCCTTGAGCAGCGCCTCGTCAGAGACGACCACCGTCTCCGCGCCGGAGCGTGGATCGCCGCGCGGCGAATTGTCTGCAGCCATACGTCCCCCGCCATCCCCTTTTGCGGACTCTGTCGTCGGTCCGCGCTTTTATCGGCGGCGCATTGATGCCGGATTTGGAAAGGCTGGCAAGAGCTTATTGGGCACAATGAGAGCGAATGCGACCAAGGGTGAAGGAGCATCGTCATACGCGGGCTCGATCCGCGTATCCATGACCTTGGTGAAGTTTCTTCGAAGACGATGGATCACCGGTCAAGCCCGGTGACGGCGGGGAAAGAGCCGTGTTCATCCCGGCGCCGAACAAGCGCTGCTTAATGCCGCAGCAATCGCCGCCGCGCAATGTGCAATTCTTTGACGCGCATTTGCCGGTCCTCTATCCTTGCCTCAAAGCGACGGCATCCGGGGAAACCGAGGGGCCGCACAAGGGAGGTTTGCCGATGTTTCGCACCACGCGCTTGATGATGCTGTTGACCGCCCTTGCGTTGGCCGCGCTCACCGGCACGCTGCCGGCGCAGGATTATCCGACAAAACCGATCACGCTGATCGTGCCGTGGCCCGCCGGCGGATCGACCGACATCTCGATGCGCGCGATCGCCGAGAGTGCTTCGAAACATCTCGGCCAACCCATCGCCATCGACAACAAGGGCGGCGGCGGCGGTACGGTGGGCCCGGCGACGATGGCGGCTGCGGCCAGGCCCGATGGCTATACCATCTCGCAACTCCCGATCACGGTATTCCGCCTGCCGCTGATGCAGGAAGTGTCGTGGGACCCGGCCAGGGACTTCAGCTACATCATTCATCTGACCGGCTACACCTTCGGCGTCACCACCAGCGCCGAGTCGCAATTCAAGACCTGGAAGGACGTGATCGATTTCGCCAAAGCCAATCCCGGCAAGGTGACTTACGCCACCCCGGGCACCGGGACTTCGCTGCATGTGGGCATGGAGCAGATCGCCGGCATGGCCGGGATCAAGCTGACCCAGGTGCCGTTCAAGGGTGGCGCGGAAACCAACGCCGCGGTGCTCGGCCAGCACACCATGCTGCAAGCCGATTCGACCGGCTGGCGGCCGCTGGTCGACGCCGGCAAGCTGCGGCTGCTGATGGTGTGGACATCGGTTCGCTCGCCGAATTTCCCGGACGTGCCGACGCTGAAGGAACTCGGCTATCCCATGGTGTACGATTCGCCATTCGGTATCGGCGGACCGAAAGGCATGGATCCGAAGATCGTCGCCAAACTCCACGATGCCTTCAAGAAGGCGATCGAAGATCCCGCCGTGATCGCGACCCTTGCGAAGTACGACATGGTCCCGAACTACAAGAACACCGAAGACTACAAGAAATTCGTCGTCGAGCTCACCGAGTCCGAAAAGAAGGTGATCGACACCCTGGGGTTGGCGAAGAAGACGAATTAGCTGTTTCCCGCGCGCGACGCGGCGCGCAGCCCTTGCGAAGCGCTGCTTCGCAGAACCGGGACCCCGGTTTCTTCGAGTAGCAAGCAACCGGGGCCCCGGATCAGCTGCGCACCACGCCGCGAAGAGGCGGCGCGCTGCGCAGCATCCGGGGAACGCTGTGGATGAAAAGAACAATGAATGACTGACCGAACCGGCCCCCCATTTAAGCTCAACAATTCCGAACTCTGGGGCGGCGTCGTGGGGCTTGCGCTCGGCATTTTTGTGATCTGGTCGAGCTTCAGGCTCAAGATCGGGTCCATCCACGATCCGGGCTCGGGTTATGTGCTGTTCTACACCGGCATCCTGATGTGCCTGTTTGCGGTGACGATCATTATCGCCGCGGTGACCGAGGGCGGCCCGACCTTTGCCTCGCGGTGGGAGGGCACGCGCTGGACCAGGCCCGCGATCCTGATCGGCTGCCTTGTCGTCTACTGCTTCGCGCTCGGGCCGCTCGGATTCCTGCTGGCGTCGATTCCGCTGCTGCTGCTGTTGCTGCGTAGAATCGACCCGGTGCGCTGGCCGCTGGCGCTTCCGCTTGCGGTGCTGGCGCCGCTCGGGGTGTGGTGGGTGCTCAAGCATGCGCTGCTGATTCAGTTGCCGGTGGGCATTTTCGAAATCGGCTGAACGGGCGGAGCCAATGGACACAGTTCTCAACGTCATGCACGGCTTTTCGGTCGCGCTGCTGCCGATCAACCTGCTGTATTGCTTCATCGGCGTGTTCATCGGCACGCTGGTCGGAGTCCTGCCGGGCATCGGCCCGATTTCGGCGATGTCGCTCCTACTTCCGGTGACGCTGTCGGGCACGCCGGAATCCGGCATCATCATGATGGCCGGCATCTATTACGGCTCGATGTATGGCGGATCCACCACCTCGATCCTGGTCAATATTCCCGGCGAGGCGGCCTCGGTGGTGACGTGTATCGACGGTCACCAGATGGCCAGGCAGGGCCGCGCCGGACCGGCGCTGGGCATCTCCGCGCTGGGCTCCTTCATCGCCGGCACGTTTTCGCTGGTCGCGCTGATGCTGGTGGCGCCGTCGCTGGCGGGCGTGGCGGTCGCGTTCGGCCCGGCAGAGTATTTCAGCCTGATGGTGCTGGGTCTGGTGGTGCTGACATTCCTGACGCAAGGCTCGATGGCCAAGGCGCTGCTGATGGCCTGCATCGGCGTCGTGCTCGGCCTGATCGGGCTTGACGCCATCACTGCGCAACCGCGGTTGACCTTCGGCCGTCTCGAACTGATCGACGGCATCGGCCTGGTGCCTGTCGTGATGGGCTTGTTCGGCCTTGCCGAAGTCCTGACCAATACCGAGCAGATCATCAAGCGCGATATCATCGACGCGAAAATCACCCGGTTGCTGCCGAACGCCGCCGACTGGAAAGCCAGCGCCGGTCCGGTTGCCCGCGGAACGCTGCTTGGATTCTTCCTCGGGATTCTGCCCGGCGGCGGCGCCGTGGTCGCCTCCTTTGCGTCCTACGCGCTGGAAAAGCGGCTGTCGAAAACCCCGGAGCGATTCGGTCATGGCGCGATCGAGGGCGTCGCGGGCCCTGAGTCCGCCAACAACGCCGCCGCCGGCGGCGCCTTCATTCCGCTGATGACATTGGGCATTCCGCCCAATGTGGTGATGGCGTTGCTGCTGGGCGCCTTCGTGATTCACGGGCTGCAGCCCGGGCCGTTGCTGATCACGCAAAATCCCGGCCTGTTCTGGGGCATCGTCGCAAGCATGTATATCGGCAATCTGATGCTGCTGGTGCTGAACCTGCCGCTGATCGGGATGTGGGTGCAGCTTCTGAGGCTGCCGTACAACATTCTGTTCCCGATGATCATCCTGTTCACGATCATCGGGGTGTATTGCTCAAGCAACAATGTGTTCGACGTCTATGTGATGGTCGCGTTCGGCATCATCGGCTATTTCATGCGCAAGCTCGGCTACGAGCCGGCGCCGCTGGTGCTGGCCTTCGTGCTGGGGCCGATGCTGGAGAACAACTTGCGCAAGTCGCTGATCCTGTCGCAGGGCGATCTACTGACGTTCATGCAGCGCCCGATCTCGGCTGCGTGCCTCATGCTGGCGGCGGTCCTGTTGGTCGGCCCGCTGCTGCCCTCGCTTCGCAAGAAGCGTGCGATCGTTGCGCTGGACGAAGGCGCGTAATCCGGTCCGGGTTCCACTATTGCAACAGGGTGGTTGGCCGTTTGGATGGGTTGACCTCGGGCGCCCGCCCGTCCACGTTCCGGCCAAATCCCAGGGAGAATTCGCGTATGCGTTTCAAGCTAATTGTTGCCGCCGTCGCGGCCGCGGCGGTGTCATCGGCCCCCGCAGCACAAGCCCAGTCATTCATCAACGTCCTGACCGGCGGCACCTCCGGGGTGTACTATCCGCTCGGCGTTGCCATCGGCAAAATCTTCAGCGACAAGGTTCCGAACGTCAAAACCCAGGTGCAGGCCACCAAGGCGTCGGTCGAGAATCTCGTGCTGCTGCAGCAGGGCCGCGGCGAGATCGCGTTCACGCTGGGCGATTCGCTGAAAGCCGCCTGGGATGGCGACGAGGAGGCCGGTTTCAAGTCCAAGCTGGACAAGCTGCGCACCATCGGCGCGATCTATCCGAACTATATCCAGATCGTCGCGACTTCGGAGAGCGGCATCAAGACGCTGGCCGATCTCAAGGGCAAGAGCCTTTCCGTCGGCGCCCCGAAATCCGGCACCGAACTCAACTCCCGCGCGATCCTGGCCGCGGCCGGGTTGAGCTACAAGGATCTCGGCAAGGTGGAATACCTGCCATTCGCCGAATCCGTCGACCTGATGAAGAACCGGCAATTGAATGCGACGCTGCAATCGGCCGGCCTCGGAGTCGCGTCATTGAAGGACCTGTCGACCTCGAGCGAGATTACCGTGGTCTCGGTTCCCAAGGAGGTGGTCGACAAGATCGGCCCGCCCTTCGTATCGGTGAACATTCCGGCCAACACCTATAACGGCCAGGACAAGGACGTGCCGACCGCCGCGGTGGTGAACTATCTCGTCACCAGTTCCGCGGTTTCGGAGGATCTCGCCTATCAAATGACAAAACTGATCTTCGAATCGCTGCCGGAACTGGCCAATTCCCACGTTGCCGGCAAGGAGATCAAGCTGGAAACCGCGGCGACGGGCAGCCCGGTTCCGCTGCATCCCGGCGCGGTCAGGTATTACAAGGAAAAGGGTTTGATCAAGTAAGCCGTCCGCGATCGTCGATAGTCCATATCGGCTATAATGATCGTCGTGGCCGGGCTTGTCCCTCCTGGATGCACACATCTCATCGTCGTTGCCGGGCTTGACCCGGCAATCCATCCGCTTCGAAGCGACTCTTGCAAAGACGGATGGATACGCGGGTCAAGCCCGCGTATGACGAGATGTGTGAATCTCGCAAGGCCCGTTCCGGCCATCACGTCTTGGCTGCCATCACGTCTTGGCCGCAAAGAAAGACGTGGATGCCCGGCACAGGACCGGGCATGACGAACGCGATATTTCCGGATGTGCTAATATCGGCCCGCGCGATGGGGAACAAACGAATGCTGCAGGCTGGGGGCGCACACGAGCCGGTCAAGGTCGAGTTCGACAATTTTGAGCATGGCTTTCCGGAAGGTTTCGGCCCCGGCGGCTGGGGCCATCTCGCCTATGTCATCGGCATCGCATTTGCGGCGTTCCAACTGGTGATCGCGGCATGGAACATCCTGCCCAGCCAGGTGGTGCGCGGCGTCCATGTCGGCTTCCTGATCCTGATGACGTTCGGGCTGATCGGCAATTTCACCGCCAAGAGCAATGCAGGGCGCGCCGCAGGCTGGCTGATCGGCGGCGTCGGATTTCTGTGCGGACTGTATCAGTGGATTTTCTACGCCGATTTGATCGCGCGCGACGGCGATCCGACCCGGCTGGATCTTGTGGTCGGGACGCTGCTGGCGGTGCTGATCTTCGAGGGCACCCGGCGGCTGATGGGCCTGGCGCTGCCGCTGATGTGCGGCGCCTGCCTGCTGTACTGGTTCTTCGGCCAGTACCTGCCGGCGCCGCTCAATCACCGCGGCTACGATTTCGACCAGGTGATCACGCATTTGTCCTACGGCACCGAAGGTTTTTACGGCGTGCCGATCTACGTCTCGGCGACCTACATCTTCCTGTTCATCCTGTTCGGTTCGTTCCTGGAACGCGCCGGCATGATCCAGCTCTTCACCGACGTGTCGCTCGGCCTGTTCGGCGGCACCCGCGGGGGACCTGCCAAGGTCGCGGTGTTTGCATCCGGCATGATGGGCACGATTTCCGGGTCAGGCGTCGCCAACGTCGTCACGGTCGGCCAGTTCACGATTCCCCTGATGATCAAGTTCGGCTACCGCCGCGCGTTCGCCGCCGGCGTCGAAGCCACCGCATCGATGGGCGGACAGATCATGCCGCCGGTGATGGGCGCCGTCGCCTTCATCATGGCGGAGACCCTGGGCGTCGATTATTCGGTCATCGTCAAGGCTGCGGTTATTCCGGCGATGCTGTATTTCGCTTCCGCATTCTGGATGGTGCATCTGGAAGCCGGCAAGCACGGCCTGGTCGGGATGAAGCGCTCGGAGATTCCCAGCGCCTGGAAGGCGCTGGTGGCGCGCTGGTACTTGGTGCTGCCGCTGGCGGCGCTGGTCTACATGCTGTTTGAAGGGTTTACGCCGCTCTATGCCGGCACCATGGGGCTGTCACTGACGGTGGCGCTGATCCTCGGCGCCAGCATCACGCTCGGTTTCTCCTCAAACGTGCTGCGCTATATGTTCTGGATCGGGCTCGCGCTGGTGGCCGCCGCGGTATCGCGCAACGGCCTCGACATCGTATCCGTCGCCTGCATCGTCGGCGTGCTGGTGCTGTTTGCCGCCGTTACGCGCGGCGGCCGCGCGACGCTCGCGGCCTGCCGCGATTCGCTGGCCGACAGCGCCAAGTCCGCGCTCACCGTCGGCATGGCCTGCGCCATCGTCGGCACCATCATCGGCATGATGACCCAGACCGGGGTCGGCACCATCTTCGGCGGCTGGGTGATCGGGCTCGGCGAGAAGAGCCTGTTCTTGGCGCTGGTCATGACCATGTTCCTGTCGATCCTGCTCGGCACCGGGATCCCGACGATTCCGACCTACATCATCACCGCGGCGCTGGCGGCGCCCGCGCTGGCCAAGCTCGGCGTGCCGCTGATCGAAAGCCACATGTTCGCGTTCTACTACGGCATCATGGCCGACCTTTCGCCGCCGGTGGCGCTCGCGGCCTTGGCGGCGGCGCCCATCGCCAAGGAAAATCCCGACAAGATCGGATGGGAGGCGATGCGCATCGCGCTCGCCGGCTACGTGATCCCGTTCATCTTCGTCTATTCGCCGGCGCTGATGCTGCAGGCCGGCGACCCGATGGCGGCCCAGCTCGGTTTCTACGGCGCCGTGGTGTTTGCGACCTTCAAGGCGCTGGTCGCGATCGGCCTGTTCGGCATGGTCGCGATCGGGTTCCTGTTCACGCGGATGACGCTTGCCGAGCGCGTGCTTTCCTTTGCCGCGGCGCTGTGCCTGCTCGGCGACTTCCGGCTGAGCGATACGGCCGGATTCGGAGTGGCGGTTGCCGTCCTGATCTGGCAATGGCGGCAGCGCCCGCGCCCGCGAGCGGCCGCAGCTTGAGCCTCTGCCTCGCCGCGGCCGGCATCGTGAAGGCGCTTTCGATCGCGGCGTTCACGCTGGCATGGACCCACTCGATCGAGAAGATCGAGTGGCAGGAAGACTGGCGCGTCGGCGCCCAGGGGCTCGAACTGGTGCAGGCCCGCGTCAAGGGCTCCGGCGCCGGCATGGAGCCGCCGGCGGATGCGCGGCTGGCGGACGGCTGGTTTCAATGGCAGCCGCGTCGCGCGGCGATGCCGGAGGTGGTGCTGGCCAATTCGGGAGCGGCGGGGGAGTGGCGGCTCTGCACGGACGGCCGGTGCCGCACGCTGTCGGAGATTTTCGGGTTTCGGATTGGCTCCAATGTCAGCACAATGAGCGCATGTGACCCGTGAAGCCGTCATTCCGGGGGACGCGGAGCGTGAGCCCGGAATCCATAACCACCATCGTGAGTATGGATTCCGGGCCTGCGCCCGGAGGCGCATCCCGGAATGACGACAGTTTGCAAAATCGCCACCAACGAATTCTGGAAGGGAGGAGCCGATGAATCGCCTCGAGGGAAAAACCGCGCTTGTGGTCGGTGCCGGCTCGATCGGCCCCGGCTGGGGCAACGGCAAGGCCACGGCGGTGACGTTCGCGCGCGAGGGTGCGCAGGTGTTCTGCGTCGATCGTAACGGGGCGGCGGCGGAAGAGACCGCGAACATCATCGCTTCCGAAGGCGGAACGGCGCGCGCATTCACCGCCGATGTTTCACGCGCCGGCGAGGTCGAGGCGATGGCCGCGGCCTGCGTAAAAGCTTACGGCCGCATCGACGTGCTCGACAACAATGTCGGCATCGCCGAGATGGGCAGCGTGGTCGAGGTGTCGGAAGCCGATTGGGACCGGGTGTTCGCGGTCAACCTGAAGAGCGCGTTCCTCGCCATGAAGCACGTCATCCCGGTGATGGAGCGGCAGGGCGGCGGCTCGATCGTCAACATTTCGTCGATCGCCTCGATCCGCCATCTCGGCATTTCCTATGTCACCTATGCCACCACCAAGGCCGCGATGAACCAGCTGACGCGCACCACAGCGGTCGAATTCGCGCCGAAACATATTCGCGTGAATGCGATTCTGCCGGGCCTGATGAAAACGCCGATGGTCGAACACTCCGCGGGATTGGCCGCGAGCTATGCCAAGGGCGATGTCGAAGCGATGTGGCGCGCCCGCGACGCGCAGGTGCCGATGGGCCATATGGGCGAGGCTTGGGACGTCGCCAATGCGGCGCTGTTCCTGGCGTCGGACGAATCGAAATATGTCACCGGGATCGAGCTGGTGGTTGACGGCGGGATCACCTGCAAGGTGGGGTAGGTCCGTGCTTTGGACGTAGCGCAGGACGGTCCTGGGTCTGCGCCGCGGCATCAAGAATGCCGCATTGCGCTGGGGACACACCTCACCCCTGCGCGTATGTTGCGTCACGCGCGGGCTTGACCCCGCGCATCCATCCGTCTTCACAAGATGATGGATTGCCGGGTCAGGCCCGGCAACGACGCGAAAAGCCGATCGGGCGCCCGGGAGACACGCCATGAACATCCACGACACCAGCCGCTATCACGACGTCCACGCGCGCTCGATGCGCGATCCCGAGGGTTTCTGGGGCGAGGCGGCACGCGAGATCGACTGGATCGAGCCTGCTAAAAAGATCTTCGATCCCGCCATGGGCCTCTATGGACGCTGGTTCACCGGCGCGGTGGTCAACACCTGCTACAACGCGCTGGACCGCCACGTCGCCAGCGGCCGCGCCGACCAGGTGGCGCTGATCCACGATTCGCCTTTGGCAGATCCCGCCGCACCAAGCACGGTCACCAAACTCACTTATGCGCAGATGCTGCACGAGGTGCAGGCCCTGGCGGCCGTCATGCAGGATTTCGGCGTCGCCAAGGGCGACCGCGTCGTTCTCTATATGCCGATGGTGCCGGAGGCCATGATCGCGATGCTGGCCTGCGCGCGGATCGGTGCGGTGCATTCGGTGGTGTTCGGCGGCTTCGCGGCGACAGAACTGGCGACCCGTATCGAGGCCACCCGGCCAAAGCTGGTGTTCTCCGCGAGCTGCGGACTGGAGCCGGGCCGCTTCGTGCACTACAAGCCGCTGCTCGACGAAGCCATAAGATTGTCCAGCGTCAAGCCGGATGGCTGCATCATCCTGCAGCGGCCGCAGCAGCAATGCGAGCTCGTTGCAGGCCGCGACCACGACTGGGCCGAGCTGCGCCGCAACGCCATCGCCGCGAAAAAATCAGCGCCTTGCATTCCGGTGCTGGCAACCGACCCGCTCTACATTCTTTACACCTCGGGCACGACCGGAAAACCCAAGGGCGTGGTGCGCGACAATGGCGGCCACCTGGTCGCGCTGAAATGGTCGATGTTCAATCTCTACGGCGTCGAGCCCGGCGAAGTATTCTGGTGCGGAAGCGACATCGGCTGGGTGGTCGGCCACAGCTACATCATCTACGCGCCGCTGTTTCATGGCGCGACCTCGATCATGTACGAAGGCAAGCCGATCGGCACGCCGGATGCGGGCAGCTTCTGGCGCGTGATCTCGCAACACCACGCGGCGGCCTTCTTCACGGCGCCCACTGCGTTCCGCGCCATCCGCAAGGAAGACCCGGAAGGAAACTTCATCCGCCGCTACGACCTGTCGAAATTCCGCACCTTGTTCCTGGCCGGCGAGCGCGCCGATCCGCCGACGGTGGAATGGGCGGAGAAGCAGTTGAAGATTCCGGTGATCGACCACTGGTGGCAGACCGAAACCGGCTGGTGCATCGCCGGCAATCCGGTGGGGCTCGGCATGCTGCCGGTCAAGCACGGCTCGCCGACGGTGCCGATGCCGGGCTATCAGGTCGATGTCGTCGACGAGGCCGCCAGGCCGCTGCCGGCCGGCACCATGGGCTCGATCGTGATAAAACTGCCGATGCCGCCGGCTTGCCTGCCGACGCTGTGGGAGCAGGACGAACGCTGCAAGGAAGCCTATTTCAACGAGTTTCCCGGTTATTACAAGACCTCCGACGCCGGCTACAAGGACGGGGACGGCTACGTCTATGTGATGGGCCGCACCGACGACATCATCAACGTCGCCGGCCACCGGCTCTCCACCGGCGGCATGGAGGAGATTCTCGCGTCGCACCCCGACGTCGCCGAATGCGCGGTGCTCGGCGTCAAGGATGCCATCAAGGGCGAGGCGCCGTGCGGCTTTCTGGTGCTGAAGGCCGGAGTGACCCGCGCGCATGCCGAAATTGAAAAGGAAATCGTGGCGCTGGTGCGCGACAAGCTCGGCCCGGTGGCGGCCTTCAGGCTCGCGATCACCGTGGCGCGGCTGCCGAAGACGCGCTCGGGAAAAATCCTGCGCGGCACCATCAAGAAGATCGCCGACGGGGATGAATGGACCATGCCGGCGACCATCGAGGACCCCAAGGTGCTGGAGGAGATCGAGGGCGCGCTGAAGGGCAGGGTGTGACGATATCGCCATGCCCGGGCTTGACCCGGGCATCCATCAAACAACACGCCTTGATTTGGATGGATTGCCGGGTCAAGCCCACGGCTGTCCGGTTCATTGAAAGTATAGTCCAAGTTTCAGCTGATTTG